>CANGPV010000013.1 GCA_947455935.1 Comamonadaceae bacterium | reverse complement strand
GGGCTTGCGCTTGGGTGTGCCGCGTGCCGATTTTTACCAAGGTGCCGACGACGAGGTGTTGAAAGCCATGGAAGCCTTGCTGGAACAACTGTCCCGCGCGGGTGTGAGCTTGGTTGAGGGCGATGTGGCGGGTATGTCAGCCCTGAATGCGCAGGTAGGTTTTCCGGTGGCTTTGTATGAGCTGACCGTTGACCTGCCGGCCTACTTGGCACACAACCGCTACAAGCTGTCGCTGGCCCAAATTGCCGAAAAAATTGCCAGCCCTGATGTGGCGGGTATCGTGGGTTCGCAATTGGGTGACCAAGCCATGCCACGTGCGGCTTACGAGGCGGCTTTGAAAGCGCGGGTGCATTTGCAAGCGGTGTATGCGGAGCATTTTTCCTCACACCGCCTAGACGCCTTGGTGTTTCCAACCACCGTTCTGCCGGCTAGGCCTATTGGTCAAGATGAAACGGTGGAACTCAATGGCGCACAAGTCCCGACCTTTCCCACTTACATCCGCAACACCGATCCAGGCAGCAATGCGGGCATCCCTGGCATCAGCATTCCCATGGGCTTGAACAAAGCGGGCTTGCCGCTGGGCTTGGAGCTGGACGGGCCGGTGGCCAGCGACAGGCGGTTGTTGGCGGTGGCTGCGGCCATTGAAGCCCTGTTGCCGCCCATGCCTGCGCCCAAGCGCTGAGGCTTTAAGACTCAGCGGTAAAGCCGATGCGCTTGACGATGGGGCCCCATTGCTCGTAGAGGCGGCGCATGTCTTTGGCCATCTCCTCGGGGCTGCTGCCTAAGGTGGACAAGCCTTGCAGCGCCAAGCTGTCGATCACGCCCTTGTCCTTCAAGGCGTTGTTGATGGCGGCGTTGGCTGCAGCCACTACCTTGGGGGGTGTTTTGGCTGGCGCAAAAAAACCGAACCACTCCTCAACCGTTAAATCGCTGAAACCTTGTTCGGCAAAGGTGGGAATGTCGGGCACGAACACGGAGCGTTGTTTGCCCGAGGTGGCGAGTATGCGCAATTTGCCCGCACGGTGATTGGCCAAAAAGTCGCCGTGTGGCGTGAACATGGCGGGAATCTGGCCGCTAATGACGTCGGAGACACCTGGCACCGAACCGCGGTAAGCCACGTGTTGCATGGGGACCCCGCTTTCCAAGCTGAGCAATGCACCTAAAAAGTGCGGCGTAGAGCCAGCGGCGGGGGAGCCGTAATTGGCAAGATCAGGATTGGCTTTGCACCACGCCAGAAAGTCTTTCACGTTCTTCACACTGCCCGGCACCATGGGACCCACTGCCAATCCATGTGAAAGCACGGAGGCTATGGACACCGGTGCAAAATCTTTGAAGGGGTCATAGCTCAAGGATTTATAGATGTGGGGATAGATCAGCAGCATGGAATAAGCGCTGAGCAACAAGGTGCTGCCATCGGGTGCGGCGTTTTTCACGGTCTCGATGGCAATGCGCCCACCCGCACCGGTTTTGTTTTCCACCACGCCGTTGTTTCGACTGAAACCGCTGCCACCCAGTTTGTCGGCCACACGACGGCTGGTGGTGTCGGCGGTGCCGCCTGCAGGAAAACCGCACACGATCTTCACCTGTTCCTGTGGCAAAGTGTTTTGCGCCTGGGCTGCCCAAGGGGCGAGCAAAGGCATGCCAAGGGCTTGAAGGGCGCGGCGGCGCGTAGGCGTGTTGTGTTTCATAGTGCTGGTCTTTCTTTATTGCGGCAAAAGCGTGTTGGGTGTGAGGTTGTTGTGAAAGTCATGGACCAAGTCATGGCGGTGTTTCAGCACGGCTCGTTGGTTGATGGAGCCTTTGTCGGTGACTTCGCCCTTGTCGATAGAAGGAGGTTCTGAAAGCAACAACAAGCGCGCCACGCGGTTGGCGCTGCCTGTGGCCTTGGCGGCAAGTTGGTTCAACACGGTTTGGAAATATGCCAGCACCTTGGGATGCTGCAAAACCTCAGCCAAGGCAGCGTTGCTGGGTAATCCTGCTAACTCTCGCACCTTGGGGGTGGTGAACAGCATGGCCCCGACCTCTTTCATGTTCAAACCGGTGATGACCGCGTCTTGCACAAAGGGCGCACCGGCTGCAATGATCTTGGCCCTGAGTGGCCCGACGCTCACAAAGGTACCCGTAGCCAGTTTGAAATCTTCGGCGATTCGCCCGTCAAACTTCAAACCGAAATGAATATTGTCTGGGTCAATCCACCGCACCGCGTCGCCGCTTTTGAAGAAGCCTTCCTCATCGAAAGCCTCTGCGGTGGCCTCGGGAGATCGCCAATAGCCGGGGGTGATGTTGGGCCCTTGGTAGCGCACCTCCACCTTGTCGCCCATGGGCACCAGTTTCAGGCGCATGCCCGCTGCGGGAAGCCCCAAGTCACCGGACTGCACCTCGGGGCGGGGAACAAAAATAGCAAAGGGTCCAGACTCGGTCATGCCCAAGCCCGTTCCCATCACAATGCGCTCGCCCAGTTCACGCTCTTGGGCGGCATGCAGGCTGTCCCAAATAGGCTGCGCCAAGGCAGCACCCGAGTAAAAAAACATGCGCAAGCGGCTAAGTAAATTGCGCCTCAGAACCTCATCCGTGTGCATGGCGTTGGCGATGGCTTCCAGCCCTGTGGGCACATTGAAATACACCGTGGGTGCGACTTCGCGCAGGTTGCGCAGGGTTTCACCCATGAGGGCGGGCACGGGTTTGCCGTCATCAATATAGAGAGAGCCACCATGGAACAAGGTGAGGCCGATGTTGTGGTTGCCGCCAAAGGTGTGGTTCCACGGCAGCCAGTCCACCAGCACGGGAGGGGACTCGCCCAGCACAGGCATGGATTGCCACATTTGTTGTTGGTTGGCGCACCACATGCCATGCGTGTTGATGACACCCTTGGGCATATTGGTCGAGCCTGAGGTGAATAAAAATTTAACAATGGTGTCAGGGCCTGTGGTGGCTATCGCCTCGTCCACTTCAGCGGTGTCTGGCGTATCAAACAAAGCGCCCAAAGGGGTGTGTTCTCTGTGGTTGAGCTTGCCAAGGCTGATCACCACCTCGACATCGCTGGGCACCGTGGCGGCGATGGCAGGGCCATACTTTTGAGCGTCAGTGGCGAACACCAAGCCTGGTGTGAGCGTGCGCAAGATATGGCGAAGTTTGTCGAAGTCTTGGCTGACCGTGGAGTAAGCGGGTGACACAGGGCAGTAAGGCAGGCCCACCAACATGCAGCCCAGCGCCAGCATGGCATGTTCCAAACTGTTTTCACTCAAGATGACCACAGGCCTATCGGCGCTCAGTTGGCGCTGCAACAAGGCCTGACCTATGCGCCGCGCTCCCGCCAAAGCGCGGCCGTAGCTTAAGTGTTGCCAGTCGCCGGTGCTGCCATCGGGCAGGCGTTCTCGTCTGGCCAGCAGGGTTCGCTCAGGCGTGTGCTGTGCCCAATGCAATAACTTATCGGTCATGCGCTGAGGGTGGTCGTGCAGGTCTTGCTCGGCTTGCACATACTGAACGCCATGGGGTGTTTCTTCCCGCTGGATGCGGGTGATGCCATAGCGCATGGCGCGGTAGCTGGGTGCTGCCTTCATGTGTTTTCTACTTTGGCAGCGCGGCCTTGCAAAAAAGCTTCTACCCGGGCTTTGGCTTCGGGGGCAGCTTGGGTGATGGAGGACATCAGCGACTCGGTCACAAAGCCATGGTCGGCCGCTTGTTCGGCAATGCGGGGCAGGGCGTGCATGAGCGCATAGTTGGTCAAGGGTGCATTGCCGGCAATACGCTGGGCCAACTCCAGGGCTTTATCAAAAGCCGTGCCTGCGGGCACCAGGTATTGCGAGAAGCCAATACGTTCGCCGTCTACCGCGTTATAGACCCGACCGGTCATCATCATGTCGGTCATGCGAGCCACACCAATCAGCTTGGGGATGCGCACCGCGCCGCCGCCGCCCACAAAAATGCCGCGAGTGCCTTCTGGCAGGGCGTAAAACGTGGTGTCGTCGGCCACCCGAATATGGCAAGACGCGGCCAACTCCAAACCACCCCCCACCACCGCGCCTTGCAGGGCAGCGACCACGGGTACCGTTCCAAACTGTATACGCTCAAAAGCGCTGTGCCACATTCGGGAGTGGTGCATGCCTTCGCCCGCGTCGCGGCTTTGCAGTTCGCTCAGGTCCAACCCCGCGCAAAAATGCTCGCCATCACCACACAACACGGCGGCTTTGGCGGTGCTGGGAAAGTTGTCGAAGGTCTGGCGCAAAGCAATGATGAGTTCATCGTTCAAAGCGTTGCGTTTGGCGGTGCGGGTGATGCGCACCACAGCCACATCGCCTTGCATATCGAGTTGTAGATCGGGGTTCATAAAGTGGTCGTTATAGTCAATGCAAAGGATCTTATTCGACCATGAACCACGAACACCTGATTGCCATTGACATCCACACCCACGCCGAGGTGAGTTGTTGGAACCCGTTTGACAACTATGGCGAGGAATACGACCGCGCTGCCGACAAGTACTTTGGCTCTGACCGACGCCCGACCATTGAAGAAACCGTGGCCTATTACCGTGAGCGCAAGATCGGCTTGGTGATGTTCACCGTGGACGCTGAGTCGCACATGGGCAGGCGGCGCATTCCTAACGAAGAGATCGCCAAAGCCGCACGTGACAACAGCGACATGATGATCGCTTTTGCCAGCATCGACCCGCACAAGGGCAAGATGGGCGCTCGTGAAGCCGAACGGCTGATCAAAGAGGAGGGCGTTCGCGGTTTCAAATTCCATCCCACGGTACAGGGCTATCACCCTTATGACAAGATGGCTTGGCCCATCTACGAGGTGATCAATGCGCACAAGCTGCCCGCTATTTTCCACACCGGCCACAGCGGCATTGGCTCTGGCATGCGCTGTGGCGGCGGCCTGAAATTGGCCTACAGCAACCCCATGCATTTGGACGAGGTGGCCGCCGACTGGGGCGATATGCAAATTGTCATGGCGCATCCTAGTTTTCCTTGGCAGGACGAGGCGCTGAGTGTGGCCATGCACAAGCCCAATGTATGGATCGACCTCTCGGGTTGGAGCCCGAAATATTTCCCGAAAAGCCTTGTTCAGTATTCCAACACCTTGTTGAAAGACCGTGTGCTGTTTGGCAGCGACTACCCGCTCATCACACCCGAGCGATGGATGAAAGATTTCGAGGTGGCCGGCTTCAAACCCGAGGTGATGCCTGGCATCTTGAAGGGCAATGCAGTGCGCTTGTTGGGATTGGGTTAAAGCCTGTCATCCGCCGCGCAATCTTCCTTGGGCACTTTGCAGCCCGCCCTTGGCTGGAACCAAAGTTGCGGCCTTGCCCAATCCAAATGGCGGCATGTTGACATAGACATTCTCATAGGTGCCCGGGCTGGCTTGGTAGGTTTCATGCCAAATGCCCACGCTGCCGTCCGTGCCGATGGCTTTATTGAAAGCCTGCCAAGCGGGCAGGTGCTGTGAGTCTCGGGCTTTAGCGTAGTCCAGCAATTGGTTCATCGAGCGCCAGTACTGCACCAAGATCAATGTGCGTCCTAGCCACATTTCGTGGTGCAGCAAACCTAGCTCGGGTTGGCGGTACAACTCGGGCAACATGCGACCCATGGCGCTGGTGACGGGCAGCCATTTGTGCAGCATCCAAGGCTTGTTGATGCGCATGCCGATCAGGAAAACAACAAATTCACCATCCAATTGGGCGGTGACCTTTTCATTCAGCACCATATGAAATTCCTCTTTGCAAACCCTTGCTAGATAAGCATAATAGCTGGCGTTTGCTTAAAAACTTTCACTTCATTTGACCGTTGGAGGTGCCAATGTCCCCGTCTACCTTGATTTTTATTTTGTTCGTGATGTTGGTCGTGTTGTTTGCCACCCAAACCTATGCACTGAAAAGCTGGCTGTTCAACGGCAGTTTGCTAGACAACAAGCCGGGTGACAACAAACTTCGCGACAACCCCGACTTTGGCAAAAAACTCATGGCTAATCCGCTGGACGGCCGCTAAGCCGCCCGTCCCCGCCTCAAGCCCTGGTGGGCTGAGGTTTTACAGGTCGCCCCACACTTCTTGAGCGGTTTCCACCACCAAGCGCAGTTTGTTGCGCTGGTCTTCCACCGCAATGTTGTTACCGTGAACGGTGCTGGAAAAACCGCATTGGGGTGAAAGCGCCAACTGAGACAGCGGTGCATATTTGGCCGCTTCGTCGATCCTGCGCTTCAAGCTGTCTTTGCTCTCCATGGCGCCAAATTTGGTGGTGACCAAGCCAAGCACCACCAGTTTGTCTTTGGCCAAGAAGCGCAAGGGGCGGAAATCGCCGCTGCGGTCATCGTCGTATTCCAAGAAATACGCATCAATGTTCATCTCAGAGAGCAGCGCTTCGGCCACAGGTTCATAGTTTCCTGCTGCGGCGTGGGTGCTCTTGAAGTTGCCACGGCACAGGTGCATGGCCAAGGTCATGCCCGCCGGTTTTTGGGCCACCACTTTGTTGATGAAGGCCGCGTAGCGGTGTGGCAATTCATTGGGGTCATCGCCTCGGGCTCTGGCGGCTTCACGCATTTTGTCGTCGCACAGGTAAGCCAAATTGGTGTCGTCCATTTGCACATAGTTGCAACCCGCAGCGGACAGGCTGCGCAACTCGTCGCCATAGGCTTTGGCTACATCGTCGTAAAACGCGGGGTCGAGTTCGGGGTAAGCGTCTTTGCTGATGCCAGCGCGGCCGCCTCGGAAATGCAACATGGTGGGCGAGGGGATGGTCACCTTGGGCGTGCTGCCCGCGGCAATTTGCGACTTCAGGTAATTGAAGTCGGCCAGTTGGATGTCTTTCACATGGCGAACTTTGTCGATCACACGGATGACCGGGGGTGCCAGTTCTTGGGTGCCGTCGGGTCGCTCGATGGTGACTGGAATATCGGTTTTCACGCCGCCCATTTGCTCCAAAAAGTCGATGTGGAAGTAGGTGCGTCGGAATTCGCCGTCGGTGATGGATTTGAGGCCCACTTCCTCTTGAAACTTCACGATTTCCGTGATGGCTTTGTCTTCCACCACCCGCAGTTGTTCGGGGGTGATCTGGCCCTTGGCCTTTTGCTCACGGGCTTCCAACAGGTAGGCGGGGCGCAAAAAGCTACCAACGTGGTCGTAACGAGCGGGGATATGAGGTACGGTCATGTGAGCTCCAAGTGGTGAATACTTGGATGCTAACCTCTTGTTAGGTATACAGGAATCGTTTAAATCCTTATAAAAATATGGATAAACAGGTAAATATTCACTTTATGTATACAATTTGTATCCATGAATACCTTTGACAACCACAACCGTTCCTTCCCATTGAACGCTTGGTATGCCGCTGCTTATGACGTCGAGGTGGGGCGCAGTTTGTTGGCGCGAACCATTTGCAAGCAGAAATTGGTGTTGTACCGGCGGACCGATGGCCAAGCCGTGGCTTTGCACGATGCCTGCTGGCATCGCTTGTTGCCTTTGTCCTTGGGGCGTTTGGAGGGTGACGATGTGGTTTGCGGCTACCACGGGCTGGTCTACAACCCACAAGGACAGTGCGTGCGCATGCCCAGTTTGCAGAAATTGAACCCTTCGGCTTGTGTGCGCAGTTTTCCTTTGGTGGAAAAACATCGCTTCATTTGGCTGTGGATGGGTGACCCCGCTTTGGCCGATCCGTCCTTGGTGCCCGATATGCATTGGAATCACGACCCTGCATGGGCAGCTGATGGCAAATTGATCACGGTCAAATGCGATTACCGCTTGGTGATTGACAACTTGATGGACCTGACCCACGAGACGTATGTGCATGGCTCGAGCATTGGGAATGAAGCGGTGGTGGAAGCACCGTTTCAAGTCACCCATGACGACAAGCATGTGACCGTCACACGCTGGATGGAAAACATCGAAGCGCCGCCATTTTGGGCCTCGCAAATCCAGCAAGCGCGCAAGTACACGGGACCGGTGGATCGCTGGCAAATCATTCGCTTTGAAGCACCTTGCACCGTCACCATCGATGTGGGTGTGGCACCCACAGGCTCTGGCGCAGTGCCCCATGGTGACCAAGCGGGTGACCGCAGCCAAGGCGTGAACGGCTTTGTGCTCAACACCATCACCCCGGCTGACGAGGGAAATTGCCACTATTTTTGGGCCTTTGCACGCAACTATTGCTTGGACGAACAGGCCTTGACTCACCAACTGCGCGAAGGTGTATCGAAGATATTCCGTGAAGACGAAGCCGTTTTGGAAGCGCAACAACAAGCTTTGGTGGATCACCCTGATCTGTCGTTTCACAACCTCAATATCGATGCGGGTGCTGTCAGAGCACGTCGCCTCATGGATGCCATGGTGACCAAGGAGCAGACCGCCAAGATCATCCCCCTCATGCAAGAGGCCTGAGCATGGCAGAGCCCTCTTTAAGCGCCAGCGCCGACCATCCCACCCATTCGCAAGCGGTGCGCGCCCAGCTGCGCTTGCGCGAAATGATTTTGGCGGGAGATTTGCCCGCAGGTTCTCGCATCGCTGAGCTGACTTTGGTCGATAAGTTGGGCGTGTCGCGCACCCCCATTCGCACGGCGTTGATGAAGCTTGAACAAGAAGGTCTGCTTGAGGCGCTGAACAATGGCGGCTATGCGGTGCGTACGTTCACCGAGCGCGATGTGTCTGACGCCATCGAGTTGCGAGGCACCTTGGAGGGCTTGGCAGCACGTTTTGCCGCTGAGCGTGGTTGCGCCCCTGTGGTGCTGGCCGAGGCCAAAGCTTGCTTGGACCAGATTGACCAGTTATTGGCCAGTGACAGCTTGGACGACAACGCCTTCAGTGCCTATGTGGCGTACAACGAGCGCTTTCACGCCCTGTTGTCAGAGATGACAGGTAGCGCTGTGTTGCAAAGAGAGTTGGAGCGGGTGATCGGGTTGCCCTTTGCCTCGCCCTCGGGATTTGTCATCAGCCAAGCCAACAGCCCGCAAGCGCGGGACATGCTCATCATCGCCCAAGACCAGCACCGCCAAGTGTTAATGGCCATCGAGCAACGTGAGGGTTCACGGGCCCAAGCCATCATGCGTGAGCATTCACGCATGGCGCAACGTAACTTGAGCCAAGCCATGCACAGTCCTGACTTGCACCACATGCCCAGCGTTCGGCTGATTCGCCGCAAAAGTTGATTGTTTGTCCACCTAGAATCTAGGGCTTGCCCCTGGGAGTTTGTTCATGAAAACATCGTTCATCGTTCGCAGCCTGATCTCGGTCCTGCTTTTTTGTTCATCGCTGGTCTGGGCTGAAGAGTCGTTCAAGATTGGTCTCATTCTTCCCATGACGGGCCAATCGGCTTCAACTGGCAAGCAAATCGAAGCGGCAGCGCGTTTGTACATGGCGCAAAACGGCACCACCGTAGCCGGTCGCAAAGTTGAGTTGATCATCAAAGACGATGGCGGTATCCCCGACGCCACCAAACGTATTGCGCAAGAGTTGGTGGTGAATGACAAAGTAGGTGTACTCAGCGGTTTTGGCCTAACTCCCTTAGCACTGGCCACAGCGCCTATTGCTACGCAATCCAAAACGCCCATGGTGGTGATGGCAGCGGCCACGTCCAGCATCACCGAAGCATCACCTTTCATCGTGCGCACCAGTTTCACCTTGCCTCAGTGTGCAGTGGCCATGGGTGACTGGGCACCTAAAAATGGTTTCAAGCGTGTGGTGACCTTGGTGAGCGACTACGGTCCTGGCATCGATGCAGAGCGTTTTTTCAAAGAACGTATGCAACTCAATAGCGCCCAAGTGATCGAGAGCTTGCGTGTTCCTTTGCGCAATCCTGACTTTGCTCCCTTTTTGCAAAAAGTACGTGACTTGAAACCCGATGCCTTGTTTGTTTTTGTGCCCTCAGGCGCAGGTGCGGCTTTGATGAAGCAGTTTTTAGAACGGGGCATGGACAAAGCCGGTATCAAGCTGATTGGCACTGGCGACTTGACTGACGATGATCAACTCAATGACATGGGTGACGGCGCTTTGGGCGTGGTCACCTCTCACCACTATTCAGCGGCACACCCCTCTGCTTTGAATAAAAAATTTGTTGAAGCATTCAAAAAGGCTAACAACGGCTTGCGCCCCAACTTCATGGCTGTGGGTGGTTACGACGGTATGCGTGTCATTTATGAAGCTTTGAAAAACACCAAAGGCGGTCAAGGTGGAGGGGATGCTTTGTTGGCTGCCATGAAGGGGCAAATTTTTGAAAGCCCCCGTGGTCAAATTTTCATCGATGCCCAAACCCGTGATGTGGTCCACAACATCTACCTGCGCAAAGTGGAAAAAAAGGACGGCCAGCTCTACAACGTGGAGTTTGATGTCATCAAGGACATGAAAGACCCCGGCAAAACCAAATAAGCTGCACCATGCTGACTTTGCTTTTCGATGGCGTGGCTTATGGGATGTTGCTCTTTATCCTGGCCATAGGCTTGGCGGTCACGCTGGGTTTGATGAACTTCATCAATTTGGCGCATGGTGCTTTTGCCATGGCGGGCGGCTATGTCACTGTCTTGCTCATGCAGCATGCAGGTTTGCCTTTTTTGGCATGTGTGCCTTTGGCGTTTGTGTTCACAGCTGTGTTGGGCGCTTTTCTTGAGGTGACGCTTTACAGGCGCATGTTGAACAAACCGCATTTGGATCAAGTCTTGTTTTCTATCGGGTTGACCTTCATGGCAGTGGCGGGGGTGGATTATTTTGTGGGTTCAACCCAGCAACTGGTGCAATTGCCTGAGTTTCTCAAAGGCCGTACCGAACTGTGGGATGGTGCCTTAGGCATGGGTCACTATCGTTTGGCCATCATTGGGGTGTGTGCAGTTCTCACCGTGGTGTTGCAACTGTTGTTGGTGCAAACCCGCTTTGGGTCACAGTTGCGTGCGGCAGTGGACAACCAACGTGTGGCTGCTGGCTTGGGTATTGATGTGAACAAAGTGTTTTTACTCACCTTTGCTGTGGGCTCAGGATTAGCGGGATTGGGCGGCGCATTAGGTGCCGAGGTACTGGGCTTGGATCCCATGTTTCCGCTCAAGTTCATGATTTATTTCTTGATTGTGGTCGCTGTGGGTGGAACATCTAGCCTGACGGGGCCCTTGCTGGCAGCGCTGCTCTTGGGTATTGCCGATGTGGCCGGTAAATACTACATACCCAAATTAGGGGCTTTCATCGTCTACAGCTTGATGATCGCCATTCTCATGTGGCGTCCCCAAGGCTTGTTTGCGCGGGGTGGAAAATGACCGCGTCCAAGCCGAATGGGTGGGAGTTTGTCGTGTGGATGCTATTGCTGTGTTTGCCAGCACTCATGCCCACCCATGCTTTGTTGATCAGCGAAATCACCATCATTGCGCTGTTTGCCATGTCATTGGATTTGATTTTGGGCTACAGCGGTATCGTCTCACTGGGTCATGCGGCGTTTTTCGGCATGGGTGCCTATAGCGCGGCTTTGTTTGCCAAACACATCCACCCCGATCCTTTGCTGGGCTTGGCCATCGCCACCGCAGTGTCAGCGCTGTTAGGTGCGGTGTGCAGTCTGGGTGTGTTGCGTGGTTCAGACCTCACGCGGCTGATGGTGACCTTGGGTGTGGCGCTGATTCTGCAAGAGTTGGCCAATAAATTGGACTTCATCACAGGCGGCGCTGATGGCTTGCAAGGCGTCATCATGGGGCCGGTGCTGGGTCGTTTTGAATTTGATTTGATGGGGCAGACCGCAGCTTGGTATGCCTTGGTGGTCACGCTGTTTGTGTTTGTGCTGTTGCGGCAGGTGGTACGTTCACCTTTTGGTTTTAGCTTGCAAACCATTCGAGACAATGCCTTGCGTGCGCAAGCCATTGGCATTCCAGTGAATGCCCGCTTGATAGCGGTCTATACCTTGGCCGCTGCTTTGGCGGGCTTGGCGGGGGGCTTGCAAGCCCAAACCAGTGGTTTTGCCTCATTGGATGTATTTGGGTTTGACCGCTCGGCCGATGTGTTGCTGATGTTGGTGATCGGCGGCACGGGGTGGCTATGGGGCGGCATCATCGGTGCGGTGGTATTCAAGAGTTTGCACAGTGTGATCTCTGCATGGACCCCCCAATACTGGACTTTTTGGTTGGGTCTGTTTTTGGTGTTGTTGATGTTGGTGGGACGAGAGCGCTTGATTCGTCCCTGGACCTGGGGACGCCGCACATGACAGATACCGTTTTGTCCTGCGAGGGTTTGGTGAAGCGCTTTGGTGGCATCACTGCCACCAACAACGTCAGCTTGAACTTGCAGCGTGGCGCACGACATGCCTTGATTGGCCCCAATGGCGCAGGTAAAACCACGTTGATCAACTTGCTCACAGGTGTACTCACGCCTACAGCGGGCAGCATACGTTTACAAGGCGAAGACATCAGTCAGCTGTCACCTCACCAACGTGTGCGTCGTGGCTTGGTGCGTACCTTTCAAATCAGCCAACTGTTTGAAGGCTTAACGCCGTTGCAGACAGTGGCTATGGCTGTCACGCAGCACAGGGGCCAAGGCAGCGCTTGGTGGCGACCCTTGGGGCACGATGCCAGTGTGCGCCAGCGTTGCGAGCACTTGCTGGCGCAGTTCCATTTGACCGAGGTGATGGACCAAACCACCCGTGAGCTTGCGTATGGCAAACGGCGCTTGCTGGAAATGGCGATTGCCTTGGCTTGCGAGCCCCGTGTGTTGTTACTTGATGAGCCAGTGGCGGGTGTGCCAGCCGGTGAACGTGAAGAGTTGCTACAAACAGTTGCTGCTTTGCCCTCCGATGTGAGCGTGCTGTTGATTGAACACGACATGGACTTGGTCTTCAGCTTTGCCAACCGCATGACGGTGTTGGTTAACGGTGCGGTCCTCACCGAAGGCACACCGGCTGAGATGGCGGCTGATGCCCGTGTGCGAGAGGTTTACTTGGGTCATGGAGATACACATGGCTGAGTTACTGTGCGTTGAAGGTCTTACCGCAGGTTATGGCGAAGCCATCATCTTGCACAACATAGGTTTGTCATTGGCGCAAGGTCAAACTTTGGCTTTGTTAGGGCGCAATGGCACGGGTAAAACCACGCTCATCAATACCATTGCAGGCGCAACACGTTTGCATCAGGGCCGCATCACCTTGGGTGGCGTGGACTTGCACAGCATGCCCTCGCACAAGCGAGCTGCTGCGGGTGTGGGCTGGGTGCCGCAAGAGCGAGCTATTTTCCCCTCACTGTCGGTATGGGAAAACCTCACAGCCGTGGCCAGGTCTGGGGCTTGGACACCTCAGCGGGTGTTCGAGATGTTTCCTCGATTGGCCGAGCGGCAAAGCAATATGGGTAACCAGTTGTCGGGAGGCGAGCAACAAATGTTGGCCATAGGTCGTGCCTTGGTGATCAATCCCCAACTGTTGTTACTCGATGAGCCTTTGGAAGGTTTGGCGCCCATCATTGTGGAAGAACTGTTAAGTGCTATTGCTCGCATCACCAGAGAAGAAGGCTTGTCGGCCATCATCGTCGAACAACACCCGCAAGCGATTTTGGCGATCAGTCATCAAGCGGTGGTGTTGGACCAAGGTCATGTCATCCACAGTGGATCTGCACAAGACTTGCAAGCCCAACCTGAGTTGCTTGACCATTTGCTGGGCGTGTCTCGCTCTGTCGCTTAAGTCATGGAATTGCTGCTTTCTCACCCCTACCTCGGCATCGTGTTGGCCGCATTGCTTGGTTTGCAAGTGGGGAGTTTTTTGAATGTGGTGGTGTGGCGATTGCCTTTGATGATGCAGCGCCAATGGGAAGATGAGTGCGCCCAGTTGCAGGGCCTTGAAACCGAAACAAAACCCCTCTTCAATTTGTTAACACCACGGTCACATTGCACGGCCTGTCAAACTCCGCTGAGCCCCGCACAATTGGTACCTGTGTTCAGCTACGTCTGGCTCAAAGGCAAGTGTGGGTTTTGCGCAGCGCCTGTGTCCCTGCGGTATCCCTTGGTAGAAATCGCTGTGGCTTTGGTATGGGCTGTGTGTGTTTATCGATGGGGCGTATCGCCAGAGGCATTGGCATGGGCAGGTTTTGGCAGCGTGTTGCTCACCTTGGCTTTGATTGACAGCGACACCATGTTGTTGCCCGACAGTTTGACCTTGCCTTTGCTCTGGGCAGGTGTGTTGTGTGCATCGGTGGGTTTGATCAAACTGTCCTTGGCACAAAGCGTATGGGGCGCAGCCTTGGGCTATGGCATTTTGTGGTTGGTACAAACTGTGTTCAAAGTGATCACAGGTAAACAAGGCATGGGCGAGGGCGACTACAAATTGCTGGCCGCTCTGGGCGCTTGGTTGGGATGGCTGGCCTTGCCCATGGTTTTGTTGATAGCTTCACTGGCGGGTGTACTGGTCGCCTTGTTCATGCGCTGGCGCGGTCGCTTGCAAGCTGGTGAACCCTTGCCATTTGGTCCTTATTTGGTTTTGGCGGGTGTTGTTAGTGCATTGGTAGATATGCACAGCAGCTTATTTGTTTTTTAGATTCGCACACACCATGAGTTCAACCCTGCGTCCTCCCCATGCTGTGCCTTGTATGTACATGCGTGGCGGCACCTCTAAGGGGCCTTTTTTCAAGGCGTCTGATCTGCCCAGTGACATAGCTTCACGAGACCGCGTGTTGTTGTCCCTCATGGGTTCACCCGATAAAAGGCAAATTGATGGTTTAGGTGGCGCACACCCACTCACCAGCAAAGTAGGTATGGTGCAACCCAGCACCACGCAAGGCGTGGACTTGGATTTTTTATTCGCTCAGTTGCAACCCGACAAAGACACGGTAGACACCACACCCAACTGCGGCAATATGTTGGCTGCGGTTGTCCCTTTTGCCTTGCATGCTGGCATGGTCAAGGCGCAAGGCGACACAACCACCTTGCGTGTGCTCACCTTGAACACCGATATGCAATGCGACATCACGGTGCAAACGCCGATGGGTCCTGACGGTCAACGTTTTGTGGCTGACCAAGGCGATGCGCGTATTGACGGCTCACCTGGCACCTCCGCGCCCATCACCATCAACTTTCTTGATACGGCTGGTTCGGTGTGTTCAGGCTTATTGCCCACGGGTCGAGTCAAAGACCGTGTGCATGTGATGCCCACTGACCAACTCAAGGGTTTTGCGCCTTTTGAGATTGACGTGACTTGCATCGACAACGGCATGCCCTTGGTGTTGTTCAAAGCCAGTGACTTGGGTCGAACAGCGTACGAATCTGTCGAGGTGTTGAATGCAGATACTGAACTCAAAACTCGCATCGAAGCCCTGCGCTTGCAAGTCTCGTTGTTGATGGGTTTGGGCGACGTCAGTAGCAAGAACTATCCCAAAATGACTTTGATTGCGCCCCCTGTCAACGGCGGCGCTTTGACCACCCGCAGTTTCATTCCGCATATGTGCCATGACGCTATTGGCGTGTTGGCTGCCGTTACGGTGGGCACTGCGTGCGTGTTGAAAGGCACGGTATGTGAAGGTGTGGCTGTGATGCAAGCGGGTGCGCACCAAGCACTCTCGGTCGAGCACCCTACGGGAGAATTCAGTGTGGCTTTGCAAACCCGTGCAGCGCCTGAATTACCAGGGGAATACGAGGTGACACAAGCTGCTTTGCTGCGCACAGCGCGGCTCATCATGCGAGGCGAGGCCATGGTGCCTTGGTCTGTTTGGAATTCAGGAGACACCCCATGAGTTTGATCATCGACTGCCATGGTCACTACACCACCGCTCCCAAGGCGCTGGAAGACTGGCGTAACCAGCAAATCGCAGGTATCAAAGATGCCAGCGTGAAGCCCAAAGCCTCTGACTTGAACATCAGCGATGACGATCTGCGTCATAGCATTGAGACCAATCAACTCAAGTTAATGAAAGAGCGGGGCAGCGACATCACTTTGTTTTCGCCCCGGGCCTCGTTCATGGCCCACCACATCGGTGACTTTGAAGTGTCCCGTACATGGGCGGCGATTTGCAATGAACTGTGTTTCAGGGTGTCCACCTTGTTTCCAGACCATTTCGTACCGGTTGCCATGTTGCCGCAGTCGCCCGGTGTAGACCCTGCCACTTGTATCCCTGAACTAGAAAAATGCGTGAAGGAATTCGGTGCAGTCGGCATTAACCTGAACCCTGACCCTTCCGGCGGACATTGGACCTCGCCACCTTTGAGTGACCGCCATTGGTACCCGATTTACGAAAAAATGGTGGAGTACGACTTACCCGCCATGATCCATGTGTCCACCAGTTGCAATGCGTGCTTTCACACCACGGGGGCGCATTACCTCAATGCAGACACCACCGCTTTCATGCAATGCTTAACCAGCGATTTGTTCAAAGACTTCCCCACTTTGAAATTTTTGATTCCTCATGGCGGCGGTGCAGTGCCCTACCACTGGGGGCGCTTCAGAGGCTTAGCCCAAGAGTTGAAAAAACCCTTGCTGGAAGATCATTTGCTTAACAATATTTTCTTTGACACCTGTGTCTATCACCAGCCAGGTATCGATTTGTTGAACACGGTCATCCCCGTAAAAAACGTGTTGTTTGCTTCAGAGATGATTGGTGCGGTGCGTGGCATAGACCCGCAAACGGGTCACTACTATGACGACACCAAGCGTTACATCCAAGCCAGTACGTTGCTGAGCGATGCTGACCGCCATCAAATTTACGAAGCCAATGTGCGTCGGGTGTTCCCGCGCTTAGATGTTCGCTTGAAACAGAAAGGTCTTTGATATGCATTACCCCCTTGGTACAGTTAAACGCCATATCCAACGCGCCGACCGAGGTGCGGTTGAGCAGTTAGGTTTATACGGTGTTGCCACCGTCCATGAAGCCATGGGCAGGCTGGGTTTGATGCACACCATCATGCGCCCTATTTATGCAGGTGCAAGAGTGTCAGGCAGTGCTGTCACGGTGTTGCTGCACCCAGGGGACAACTGGATGATGCATGTGGTGGCTGAGCAAATCCAAGAAGGCGATATGGTGGTGGCGGCTATCACTGCACCCTGTACCGATGGTTACTTTGGCGATTTATTGGCCACCTCGTTCATGGCAAGAGGTGCAAGAGCGCTCATCATTGACGCAGGTGTGCGTGATGTGGCAGAACTCACGCAAATGGGGTTTCCCGTGTGGAGCCGTGCCATCAGTGCCAAAGGCACCATCAAAGCCACGGTGGGTTCAGTCAACGTGCCCATCGTGTGTGCAGGCGCTGCTGTCAACCCGGGCGACGCCATCGTTGCCGATGACGATGGTGTGGTGGTGGTACCCGCCGGCATCGCGCAGCAAGTGGCAGATGCCGCAGCTGCACGCGAAGCCAATGAAGGTGACAAACGTGCCAAGTTGGCTGCGGGCGTGTTGGGACTGGACATGTACAACATGCGTGAGCCTTTGGCCAAAGCCGGTTTGAAATACATCGATTGAACACATGAAACCCACCTCTGGTGACTTCACCAAAACCCAAGGCTGGCTAGACTGGTATGACGGCCCCGCCAAACCTCGGTTTGTGGTGCCTGCCGGTGCGGTGGATGCGCACTGCCATGTGTTTGGTCCAGGCGAATCTTTTCCTTATGCGCCTGAGCGTAAATACACGCCTTGCGACGCGTCCAAAGACCAGTTGTTTGCATTACGTGACCATTTGGGTTTTGACAAGAATGTGATTGTGCAAGCCACTTGCCACGGCGCAGACAACAGCGCCATGGTGGATGCCTTGTTACACGCACAGGGCAGGGCGCGTGGTGTGGCCACTGTTAAACGCAGTGTCACCGACCAAGAGCTTCAGACTATGCACGACGCAGGTGTGCGTGGGGTGCGTTTTAACTTTGTCAAACGCTTGGTGGACTTCACACCCAAAGACGAGCTGATGGAGATTGCTCACCGCATCAAAGCCTGGGGTTGGCATGTGGTGATTTATTTTGAAGCGGTGGATTTACCCGAGCTGTGGGACTTCTTCACCGCACTACCCACCACGGTGGTGGTGGATCACATGGGAAGGCCCAATGTGAAACACCCTTTGGACGGACCCGAGTTCAGCTTGTTCATGCAGTTCATGCAACAGCATGAGAATGTGTGGAGTAAGGTGTCTTGCCCCGAGCGTTTGAGTGTCAGCGGCCCTCAAGCTTTGGGCGGCGAGCAACAGGCTTACCAAGATGTGGTCCCCTTTGCCCGGCAGGTGGTGGAAACTTTCCCTGACCGCGTGCTGTGGGGAACTGATTGGCCGCATCCCAACTTGAAGGACCATATGCCCGATGATGGCTTGCTGGTTGACTTCATTCCCCATATTGCTGTCACGCCTGAGTTGCAGCGCAAGCTGTTGGTAGATAACCCCATGCGTTTGTATTGGTCTGAGGAGTAATGATTTGTGGCTTTAGACAAACCCTATTTGGATGTACCCGGCACCACCATTTTTGACGCTGAGCAGTCACGCAAAGGCTATTGGCTGAACCAGTTTTGCATGTCATTGATGAAAGCCAACAACCGCGCCCGATTTAAAGCCGATGAGCGTGCTTATCTGGACGAATGGGCCATGACCGAAGAGCAAAAGCTGGCTGTGTTGGCACGTGACCTGAACTGGTGTATTCGCACCGGCGGCAATATTTATTTCCTCGCCAAAATTGGTGCAACAGACGGCAAAAGCTTTCAGCAAATGGCAGGCAGCATGACCGGCATGACCGAAGAGGAGTACAGAAACATGATGATCAGTGGTGGTCGTTCGGTAGAGGGTAATCGCTTCGTGGGCGAAGACGGTAGCGCTCAGGCCCACCGACAACCGCAAGGCAATGCAGCAAAGGCATAAACATGGCACGCATCACTGCATCTGTTTTTACTTCACATGTACCCGCCATTGGCGCTGCCCTGGACATGGGAAAAACGGCTGAGCCGTATTGGCAACCGCTGTTTGCGGGCTATGATTTTTCCAAACAATGGATGAAGGACAACACGCCTGATGTGATCTTCTTGGTGTTCAATGACCATGCCACGGCCTTCAGCTTGGACATGATTCCCACTTTTGCCATAGGCACAGCTGCCCAATACACACCAGCAGACGAAGGTTGGGGACCACGTCCGGTGCCCATGGTGCAAGGCCACCCTGAATTGGCTTCACACATAGCGCAATCTGTGATTCAACAAGACTTTGATTTAACCATCGTCAACAAGATGGATGTCGACCATGGGCTTACGGTTCCCTTGTCGTTGATGTGTGGCCAGCCCGCGGCCTGGCCTTGCCCCGTCATTCCTTTTGCAGTGAACGTGGTGCAGTACCCCGTACCCTCGGGTCAGCGTTGCTTCAATTTAGGCAAGGCCATCGCCCAAGCTGTCAAAAGCTATGACGATGATTTGAATATTCACATCTGGGGAACCGGCGGCATGAGCCACCAGTTGCAAGGCCCACGTGCAGGCCTTATTAACAAAGCGTTTGACAATGCTTTTTTGGATCAACTCATTACAGATCCTGCTGCTTTGGCGACCAAGCCACACATCGACTATGTGCGCGAAGCCGGCAGCGAGGGCATAGAGTTGGTGATGTGGTTGATTGCCCGTGGTGCCATGAGCGATGTGAATGCGGGCAAGGCAGCACCGCATGTTGCCCACCGTTTTTACCATGTGCCCGCCAGCAATACAGCGGTGGGTCATTTGATTTTGGAGAATACATGAGCAAGTCCATCAAAGTCGCCTTGGCAGGTGCAGGCGCATTTGGCATCAAGCATTTAGACGGCATCAAACTGATTGATGGTGTTGAGGTGGTGTCACTTATTGGGCGAGAACTCGCTAAAACGCAAGAGGTGGCTGCCAAGTACGGTATCTCCCATGTCACCACCGATCTGAATGAAAGCTTGGCGATCAAAGAGGTGGACGCGGTGATTCTGTGTACACCTACGCAAATGCACGCTTCGCAGTCACTCGCATGCCTTAAAGCGGGCAAGCATGTGCAAGTAGAAATTCCTTTGTGTGATGTGTACAAAGATGGCGCTGAGGTAGTTGCTTTGCAAAAACACACCGGCTTGGTCGCCATGTGTGGTCACACACGGCGCTTCAATCCCAGCCATCAATTTGTGCATAAGCAGATTCAAGCGGGGCAGTTCAATGTGTTTCAAATGGATGTGCAAACCTATTTTTTCAGACGCACCAATATGAATGCGCTGGGTCAGCCGCGCAGCTGGACTGACCACCTGTTGTGGCACCATGCCGCCCACACCGTGGACTTGTTCGCTTACCAAGCGGGCAGCCCTGTGGTGAAAGCCAATGCGATACAAGGCCCCATCCATCCCACTTTGGGTATTGCCATGGACATGAGCATTCAATTACAAGCGGCCAATGGTGCGATTTGCACCTTGTCGCTCAGCTTCAACAACGATGGTCCTTTGGGTACGTTTTTTCGCTACATAGGCGATACCGCTACTTACATTGCACGTTATGACGATTTGTTCAATGGCAAAGAAGAAAAAATCGATGTCTCACAAGTGGCGGTGTCCATGAACGGCATCGAGTTGCAAGACCGTGAATTTTTTGCCGCTATCCGCGCGGGCCGCGAACCTAATGCCAGTGTGGCGCAGGTGCTGCCTTGCTATCAGGTGCTGCATGATTTGGAACAGCAACTCCCATGAACCAACGTCAAGTAGGACCTTTTCAAGTCAACCCCATTGGTCTGGGGTGTATGAATATTTGCCCTGTGTATGGGCCACCCCCTGCATTCGAGGATGCCGAGCGTTTGCTGCTCACTGCTTTGGACGCGGGTGTGGATTTTTTTGACACAGCGGCCCTCTATGGGTTTGGCGAGAGCGAACGCATCATTGGCAAAGTGCTATCCAAGCATCGCAGTCGCTTCACCTTGGCCAGCAAATGCGGTTTGCATGGCGTAGATCTCAAAGGTGACGGCAAAAAAGTGCGTGTCATTGATGGTCGACCCGAGACACTCAAGGCCACCTGTGATATCAGTCTGCGCAGCTTGAACACCGATGTGATTGATCTGTATTACCTGCACCGTTGGGACAAACAAGTACCTATTGAAGAAAGCGTGGGTGCATTGGCTGATTTGGTGCGTGCGGGCAAGATTCGAAGCATTGGCTTGTCTGAAGTGTCCTCTGCCACCCTGCGCAAAGCCCATGCCGAACACCCCATCGCAGCTTTGCAAACCGAATATTCATTGTGGACGCGCAACCCCGAAATATCGGTTCTGCAAGCCTGTAAAGACTTGGGTGTGGCTTTTGTTTCCTTCAGTCCTTTGGCGCGAAAATTTTTATGCGCTGACCTCAAGGACACCAGCGGTTTGATCCCCACCGACTGGCGTCACAGTTCACCACGTTTTAATGCGCAGAACTATCCCCACAATGTGCAACTGTTGAAAGCGTACACAGACATTGCCCATGAAGTGGGTTGTACGCCTGCCCAACTGGCCTTAGCTTGGGTGCTGCACCAAGCGCCGCACATTGTGACCATTCCAGGCACCTCCAGCATTGCGCATCTGAAAGACAATATGGGTGCGTTGAAGGTCAGCTTGTCCAGCGATGTGTTGCACCGTCTAGATAACGCCATCAACCAACACAATGTGCGTGGTAACCGTTACAACGAACAGGCCAGCAGCGAAGTCGACACAGAAGTTTTTGGCTCTTAAGCGCTGGGGTTTGCAACCGAAGTTTGGCTTCGCAACATCATCAGCCCTGCGCCGACCAGCAAGACCATGCCGCACCATGCCACAGCGTTGGGAATATCGCCCCACACGACAAAACCCATGACCACGGCGGTCAGCAAGCCCACATAGCGAAAGGGAGCAACCACCGTCAGGTCGGCGCTGCGGGTGCTTTGGATCAGCAAAAAATAACCCGTGCTCAGCAGCATGGCCGCCCCCCCTAAACACGCCCATGAGGTGAGGGTGAGGGGCACCCAGTCTTGCCATAAACACCACAGACCTGCCA
Organism: Comamonadaceae bacterium; assembly: GCA_947455935.1. Taxonomy (GTDB): domain Bacteria; phylum Pseudomonadota; class Gammaproteobacteria; order Burkholderiales; family Burkholderiaceae_C; genus Limnohabitans. The sequence goes on along the minus strand of CANGPV010000013.1, from coordinate 13,947 downwards.
TGAGGGTGGCAGAAGTGGCGGTGCACACGGTCACAATGAGCGAAGGTATGTGTGATGGGACAAAACGCATGCTCACGTCACGCAGTGCATGCAGCAACGTGCCACCCAAGCATACCCATGCCCACTGGTTAAAACCATCCGCTTGGGGTTGCACCACCAGCAACACGCCTGCAAAACCGATGGCGATGATCAGCCAATGCCTGACACTGACCCTCACACCCAGTAGCAGACCTGAGAGCAGGGCGATCAGCAAAGGTGTTGCCATGTTGATGGCGGTGGCGTTGGCCAAGGGCATGTGGAACATGGCCGTGAGGTAGATCAAACTTGCCAAACCGTCTAAACCCGAACGCACCAACACCCATCGGTGGCGCAAAGATTGAAATGCCGACGCAGGATGTTGAAATACACCCATGTAAATGCAAAGCGCCAACAAACCCAGCATGGCCAAGAGACCGCGTAAAAAAATCAGCTGAGCAGGGGGCAAACTGGCGCTGACGAACTTGACCAGCGAATCATTCAACACAAAGCTGACCATGCCCACCGACATGGCGATCACGCCACGTCGGTTATTGGCTTCGGTCATAAAGTGTCGATGAAACTGCGCAGTTTGTCAGAGCGGCTGGGATGCTTGAGTTTGCGCAAAGCCTTAGCTTCAATTTGACGGATACGTTCCCGCGTCACATCAAACTGCTTGCCGACCTCTTCCAAGGTGTGGTCGTTGTCCATCTCAATACCAAAGCGCATACGTAGCACCTTGGCTTCGCGGGGTGTGAGGCCATCCAAAATTTCTTTGACCACATCACGCAAACCGGCTTGCATGGCGGCTTCCAGCGGCGCGGTATTGGCGCCGTCTTCAATGAAGTCACCCAAGTGTGAATCGTCATCATCGCCAATCGGCGTTTCCATGGAGATAGGCTCTTTGGCAATCTTCATGATCTTGCGAATCTTGTCTTCGGGCATCTCCATTTTTTCGGCCAAGACAGAAGCATCGGGTTCAAAGCCAAACTCTTGCAAGTGTTGGCGGCTGATACGGTTCATCTTGTTGATGGTCTCGATCATGTGCACAGGAATGCGAATGGTGCGGGCCTGATCGGCAATGGAGCGGGTGATGGCCTGGCGAATCCACCAAGTGGCATAGGTTGAAAACTTGTAGCCGCGACGGTATTCAAATTTGTCTACAGCTTTCATCAAACCGATGTTGCCCTCTTGGATCAAGTCCAAGAACTGCAAGCCACGGTTGGTGTATTTTTTGGCAATCGAGATAACCAAGCGCAAGTTGGCTTCGATCATTTCTTTTTTGGCATTACGCGAAGCGCGTTCGCCTTCGTTCATGCGCTTGTTGATGTCCTTGAGTTCGGCCAGTGGCACGACCACACGGGTTTGCACATCTGTCAACTTTTGCTGCAACTCTTGGATGGCAGGAATGTTACGGGTCATGGTGACCGACCAAGGCTTGGCCGCAGCGGACTGTTTTTCCACCCATTTCAGGTTCAACAGATTCGCAGGGAATTCCTTGATGAACATGTCTTGTGGCATACCGCAGCGGTCAACGATGATGCGACGCAATTCACGCTCTTTCTTGCGAACGTCGTCGACTTGACCACGCACCAGATCACACAATTTTTCAATGGTGCGAGCGGTGAATCGAACCGTCATCAACTCTTCGCTGATGGATTTTTGAATCTTCAGATAGGCGGGTGAGCCATAGCCTTCTTTGTCAAAGGCTTTGCGCATTTTTTCAAATAAGATTTTGACTCGGTCAAAACGGGTCAGGGCCTCGGTCTTGAGTTCTTCCAGTTTCTTGGTCAGTGCTTTAGAGCCGCCTTTGCCATCGTCGTCGTCGCTGTCGTCGAACTCGTCAAAGTCTTCTTCGGCCACGTAGTCGTCCGCCTCGTTGGCATTGCTGAAGCCGTCAACAATGGTGGAGATGACCACCTTGCCCTCGCGAATTTCTTCGGCCATGCGCAATATTTCAGCCACTGTGGCGGGGGAAGCGCTGATGGCTTCCATCATCGCCATCAAGCCGCCTTCAATGCGCTTGGCAATTTCAATCTCACCTTCACGGGTCAGCAATTCCACGGTGCCCATTTCACGCATGTACATGCGCACGGGGTCGGTGGTACGGCCAAATTCACTGTCTACGGTAGAGAGTGCGGCTTCGGCTTCTTCCTCAGCCTCTTCCTCACTGGCTACCGTGGGGCCGGTGTTGGTGATGAGCAAGGTTTCAGCGTCAGGGGTTTGTTCGTACACCTGCACGCCCATGTCGTTCAACATGGTGATCACCACTTCCATGGTCTCGGCGTCAACCAGTTTGTCGGGCAAATGGTCAGAGATTTCGCCATGGGTTAAGTAACCACGGGTTTTGCCCAGCTTGATCAAGGTCTTCAAGCGTGAGCGACGTTTGGCCAAATCTTCTTCGGACAACACGGCTTCATCTAAGCCGAACTCTTTCATCAAGGCACGTTCTTTGGCCTTGCTGATCTTCATGCGCAATGGCTTAACTTTCTCGCCACTGGCAACAGCCTCTTCGGCAAACTCGGCCTCTAAGTCGACCAAATCCTCATCTTCACCCAAAGGCTTTTTCGCGGGCTTACCTTTGGCGGCAGTCTTGCCAGTGGCCTTGGGCGGTTTGGCTTTTTCAGCGCTGGGTTTGGCGGGAGATTTGGCAGCAGCTTTGGCCACAGCTTTGACAGGTGTTTTCGCTGGTGCAGCTTTGGCCACAGGTTTGGCTGCAACTTTTGCTGCAACTTTGGCTACAGGCTTTGCTGTGGCTTTAGCGACGGGCTTGGCAGCTGATTTGGCTGCGGGCTTGGCTACGGGTTTGGCAGGGGTTTTTTTGGCGGTCGACACAGGAGAGGCTTTCTTCGAAAGGGGTTTGGCAACCATTTTTTTGCCTGGGGTTTTAGCTGGCATGTCGAATCCTTGAACAACAAAAGGGGTGTCGGCGTTTGTACAACAAACGCAAACAAGACAGTGGCGGGGGTTCTAAGCAAGCTGGAAGGGCGATCATTTGGTGTGCAGCCCTTGCGGATGTTGGCGGGTTGTGCGGTTTACGTCACGTTTGGCCTGGCCCGGAGGTGTTGCTGTCGCGCTTGACTCAGAATTGTGGATTATACCAGACGGGTGTTTTTGAGGGTGGCTAAACGTGCATTCAATTGCTTGATGCGCTCATAGGCGCTGGGGTCACTGGCCATGCGTTGGGTCAGTGCATCTATCGTGGTGGAAAGTTGTTCTATTTCCAAGGCGGCCAAGATGCTTTGTAGCTCACCTGCATCGCTATCAATGTCGGGCGGCGCATCATCGATCAGCCTGGACACCACAGCCTCGTGTGCATGGCCGCGCAAACCCTCACGCAAAGCTGCCAGCGGCTGTACGCCATTCTCTAACCACTGCTGGTTCAGCCACGCCATCAAGTCGCCGTAGGGGGAGGGTATCTCCAGCAACAAGCTGTGTTGGTGGCCAGACAATGCATCCCATTGCTGCATATCCGTAAACAAAATTTGCAGCGCACGGTCACGCCGTGTCGGCGCTTTGCCTCGTAGCGGCATAACCATGGCTGAAGGTTTTTTGGTGCTGCCACGTGACCAGTTTGAAGAACTTGGTGCGTTGCTGCGTTGGGGTTGCGCTGCGTTGCTTAAGCCCGATTTGCCAAGTGTTGGTGCTGTAAGCCACAAGCGTTGTAGCTCATGCTGCCCAATGCCCACCGCATGGGCAAATTCGTTAAGCAACTGGGTTTTCAGCACCCCTTCAGGCATGGCCAGCCACAGCGGTTTGGCTTGCGATGCAAGCAAAGCACGGCCCTCTGCGCTGTCGAGGTCGCAACCCTCACGGGCCACCTCCATCACAAAACGAGACAAGGGTGTGGCATCCGACACCATGCGCGAAAACGCGTCAGCTCCATAGGCCCGCACAAAACTGTCAGGGTCGTGTTCGGCAGGCAAAAACAAAAACTTCACATTGCGGGTATCACTGGCAAAGGGCAGGGCACCATCCAAGGCTTTGCGAGCTGCACGTCTGCCAGCGGCGTCACCATCAAAACTGAAGACCACCGAGTCGGTGAAGCGAAACAGTTTTTGCACATGGTCGGTGGTGCAAGCCGTGCCTAAAGTGGCCACTGCGTTGGGAAAGCCCAGTTGCGCCAAAGCCACCACGTCCATGTAGCCCTCTGTCACCAGCACATAGCCGGCTTCGCGCAAGGCTTGACGGGCCTCAAACAAGCCGTAAAGTTCGCGACCTTTGCTGAACACCGGTGTTTCGGGGGAGTTGAGGTATTTGGGCGTGCCGTCGCCAAGCACTCGACCGCCAAAGCCTATGCACTCACCTTTGACATTGCGGATGGGAAACATGATGCGGTCGCGAAAACGGTCATAGCGCTTTTCCTCTGCGCCGTCTTCCGCGTTAGCAATGACCAAACCAGATTCGACCAACAAACTGTCTTGGTAGTCGGCAAACACGCTGGCCAAATTGCGCCAACCGTCGGGTGCGTAGCCCAAACCAAATTGCTTGGCGATGTCGCCCGACAAGCCCCTACCCTTGAGGTAGGCCACTGCTTGCGGACTGGTTTTGAGGTGCTTGCGGTAAGACTCGCCAGCTTTCTCAAGCACATCGTTCAAGGTGGCTTGACGCTCGCGTTGTTGCTGGGCGCGTTGGCGTTCGCCAGGGTCAGTGTCGTCCTCGGGGACTTGAAGACCATAGCTTTGGGCCAAGTCTTTCACTGCCTCGATGAAACTCATGCCGCCATGCTCCATCAAAAAGCCGATGGCGTTGCCGTTTTTGCCGCAACCAAAGCAATGAAAAAATTGTTTGGTCGGACTGACCGAAAAAGAGGGCGACTTTTCGCCGTGAAAAGGGCACAGGCCCATGTAGTTAGCGCCGCCCTTTTTCAGCTGTACATAGCGACCCACTACCTCCACCACATCGGTGCGGTTGAGCAATTCTTGTATAAAGGATTGGGGGATGGCCATCTCAGTCGCCGACGACCACGCCCTCGCGGCGCGGGTCTGCTGCACCCCACCATGCCGACCCTTGACGTTGCAAAGCTTGTAAGCCACTGGGCATGTCCACTTCTTTGACCGCGTGGCCCAGCACATGCAAATGGGAGAGCGTGGCAAAAGGAAAGAGGCCTGACTCCAGCAGCAACGGTGTGTTGGCACCTGCCACGCCCGAATGCGGGATATTGATGGCTTGCTGGGCATCAAGTTCCCAATGCAGCATGGCCCACAGGGTTTGGGTCGTGAAGTGGATGATCATCGCCCCGCCAGGGCTGCCCAAGCTGGCCAGCAATTCACCGCGTTCGTGGGTATCGTTGTCAGCAAACACCAAGGTGGGGCTCATGGATGAGCGAGGACGTTTGCCTGCTTGCACGCGGTTGGCAATCGCACGTCCTTGGTCGTCTTGCGGCACAAAGCTGAAATCGGTCAATTCGTTGTTGAGCAAGAAACCGCCAGGTAAATTTTCCACACTCACCATCAATCTCGCACCAAAACCGCTTTCAATGGTGGTCGTCATGGCCAAGGCATTGCCCAAGCCATCGACGATGCTGATGTGGCTGGTACCGTACTCGGTTTGGTCGGCCATGGGGGCCAAGCTTTGCAAGCTCCCCCCAGGGTTGCCTGCGCTCACCTGTGGAATACGTCGGTCGCCAATCTGGTTAGCTCTTGATTGCAGATACCCCGTGTCCAGCATGACGCTCCAATCAAGCGCAGGTGCGGCCACAAATGCGGGGTCTGCGATGTATTGGGCACGATCTGCAAATGCCAAACGCGCAGCTTCGTTGTAATTGTGCAGCCAAGCGGTGCTGGGCACGACAGTGTTGCGTTCACTCCATGCAGGAGGGGGGAGATGGTTGCTGCTGTCCGTGGCGAGCATGCCCAGAATTTGTCCCATGGTGATCAGCCCCGAGCTGGGCGGTCCCACGCCGCAGACCTGCACTTGGTTGCTGGGACTCAAGGTGCTGGCATGCGAGAAACATAAAGCATCACGTTCCAAGGCTTGGTAGTCGCGCAGGTCTTGCAAACTGAGTAGACCAGGGTTGTCGGGGTGCTGCTGTACCTTATCCACCATGGCATGTGCGATGTCACCTTGGTAAAACGCCTCTGCGCCTTCGGCCGCTACGCGTTTGAAGATGGCGGCCAGCGCGGGGTTGCGCAAGCGGTGGCCGACGGGCCAGGGTTGGCCATCGGCTTGAAAGAAATAAGCCGCGGCTTGTGGGTCGCGCTTCAAAGTGGCATCTGCGCTCAGCAAGGTGTGCAAGCGGGGGCTTAAAGGGAAGCCCTCTTCAGCCAAGATGATCGCGGGTTCAAACAATTGCGCCCAAGGGAGGGAGCCATGTTGCTCGTGGGCTTTCGCCAACATGCGCAACAAGCCTGGCACACCCACCGAGCGGCCACCCACCACCGCATCGTTGAAAGCCATGGGCTTGTCTTCCAGCATGAACAAACGTTCGGTGGCTTGCGAGGGCGCAGTTTCGCGTCCATCAAAGACTTGCACGTGCTCGCTGTTGTGGTGCAACAAGAAGGCTCCTCCACCGATGCCGCTGGACTGTGGTTCCACCAAGGTCAACACCATTTGCACCGCGATGGCCGCGTCCACCGCCGTACCACCGGCTTGCAGCACTTGGTAACCCGCGTCGCTGGCCAAAGGGTTGGCGGCTGCTACACCGCGTTGCTTGAGCTGCCACCCCGGTTTGGCTTGGTAGCCGCTGGCTGCTTCGGGAATTTCAGGGATGCGGTAATTCAGCTGCGCTTGCGCAACACCTGCGAGCAAGCCCAGCGTGAGCGTGAATCCCCTGACTGCTTTATGCACTTATTTGGGTGGCAGGCGAATCGCACCGTCAAGGCGGATGACCTCACCATTGAGCATGTCGTTATCCAAAATATGCATCACCAGTTTGGCGTAGTCCATGGGTGTGCCCAAGCGTGAGGGGAAGGGAACACCTGCGGCCAAGGCTTCTTGCACCTCTTTGGGCATGGAGAACATCATGGGTGTGCCAAATATGCCTGGGGCAATGGTCATGTTGCGAATGCCCAGTTTGGAGAGGTCCCGGGCAATAGGCAGTGTCATGCCCACGATACCGCCTTTGGAGGCCGAGTAAGCAGCCTGACCGATTTGACCGTCATAAGCTGCAACCGATGCGGTAGAGATCAACACGCCACGCTCGCCGGTGGCCTCGGGGGTGTTGGTGCTCATGGCTTGTGCGCTCAAGCGAATCATGTTGAAGCTGCCCACCAAATTGATGTTGATGGTGCGCTGAAAACCTGCCAGCAAATGGGGGCCGGTTTTGCCCACGGTGCGTTCGGCGGTGGCGATGCCAGCGCAGTTGATCAGTCCGCTGAGTTTGCCCAAGCTTTGCGCTTTAGCCACGACAGCGGCAGCTTGTTCTTCGTTGGAGACGTCGCAGTGCATGAACACGCCACCGAGTTCGGCAGCAATGGCTTGGCCTTTCTCGTCTTGCATATCAGCGATGACGACTTTGCCGCCAGCCTGGCTCAACAGCTTTGCTGTGCCTTCGCCCAAACCGGATGCGCCGCCGGTCACGATAAATACATTGCCCTTGATTTGCATGAATTGCCTTTCAACACGGTCTAAAAGAGGTAAGCCTGTGATTATCGCAGTGCCTGCTGGGTGACAATCGCGGCATGAACATCTTCAAGACGCTCCCCCGACGCTCCCAGCAACTTCTGTGGGCCAGTGTGCTGATGCTGCTAACAGCTTGCACGACCATTAAACCGCCAGAAGTGGTTGTGCAGCCTGAAGCGCCTCAAGCGCCAGCACCCAAAAAAATCCCCAAGCTCGCCTTGGCCTTGGGCGGTGGCGCGGCGCGGGGTTTTGCCCATATTGGGGTTATTCAGGTGCTGGAGGAAAACGGTATCAAACCTGACATGGTGGTGGGTACCTCAGCCGGGAGTTTGGTGGCGGCTTTTTATGCCAGCGGTAAAACAGGGGCGCAATTACAGTGGTTGGCTGACAGCATGGACGAGTCACAACTGACCGACTGGACGGTGCCTTTTTTAAGCCGAGGCATGTTGCGCGGCGAGGCGCTGGGTCGTTACGTCAACTCGCAGCTCAACGGCGCCAAGATTGAGGACTTGAAAATGCCCTTGGGCATTGTCGCTACCGATTTGCAAACCGGCGAAGGCATTTTGTTCAGACGAGGCGATATTGCCACGGCTGTGAGAGCCTCTAGCGCCGTGCCATCTGTGTTCGAGCCGGTGCGCATTGGCAACAAAGACTATGTGGACGGCGGTTTGGTCTCGCCTGTGCCGGTGCGCTATGCGCGGCAGATGGGCGCAGACATTGTGATTGCGGTAGATATTTCCAGCCGCCCCGAAGATGCCAAAACCACCGATATGCTGAAAGTGTTGTTGCAAACTTTCAGCATCATGGGCAAGAACATCAGCCAGTTGGAGATGGCCCAAGCCGAGGTGGTGGTGCGTCCTGCGTTGCCCGACGTGGGCAGCGCCGAATTCACTGCCCGTAAAAAAAGCATAGAAGCGGGAAGAGCAGCCATGAAATTGGCTTTACCAGCGCTTAAAGCGGCATTGGCCAAATAAAAAAGGCTCCTCTTTCGAGGAGCCTTTGAATCAATCCGTCATCGCGAGGAGCGAAGTGATCATTATGCAAATTAACGCTTACGTGAGGCCTTAGGGGCAGCAGTCGCCACAGTTGAAGCAGCCATGGCGTGCATATTGGACTCAGCAGCTTCGGTGGCTTGTTTCACAGCTTTTTGAACGCTTTCGATGGCGCTTTGGCTGGCAGCGATGGCGCTTTTAACCATAGCGACTGCTGTTTCTGAGCCAGCAGGTGCATTTTTCACAGCAGAGTCCACCAAGTTGGTGACGGTCTTTTGTGTTTCAGCGGCTTTTTCTTCTACGGCCTTGGTGAACTCGCTGCCAGTGCTAGAAGCGATTTCGTACATGTGGCGGCTGAAAGAAACAGCTTTTTCGCTCAAGGGTTGGAGGTAGCCAGCTTGCAGGGCCATCAGTTCTTGCACGTCTTTGACGCTCATCAGGGCGTGGACATGGTCTTGGTTGTCAGAAAGAGCAGCTTTGGCAGCGGCCATGTTGAGTTCAACCAATTTTTCAACGCCGGCGAAAGCTTTGTGGCTCAGGCCGAAAAGAGTGTCAATGCTGGCTTTGTTAGCGGCAACGATTTGTTCTGGGGTCATCATGATGTTTTCCTTTGAAGAAGTTAAAAGCGGGAACTCGGTCACTGCGTTTTGTTTTTGTTGCGGCGCAGCATGGATTGAAGTATAGGGTTAATACTGGTCAAATCAAGTGTTTTTTGTTGCAATGCAGCAAATTAGGTGTGGTTTTCTAAATCCCCCCGACAATCCTAGGTAAATGAAGCTTTTTTACGCCGCCACCCAGATTCAAACCTTGCCGCCTGGCCACCGCTTCCCCATGGGCAAATACGAGCTTTTGCGCCAAAGGTTGGCTGCCGATATGCCACAGCTGGGCCTGCTTTTGGCCGAGCCCGCCAGCGAGGGCGAGTTGGCGCTTGTTCACACGCCCATCTATATAGAGGCGGTGTTCAAAGGCAATTTACCCCCTTTAGCCCAAAGAGAAATTGGATTTCCGTGGTCTGAGGGCATGGTTGAGCGAGCCAGGCGCTCGGTGGGCGCCACTATCAGCGCAGCCAGATTGGCCCTCAAGGAAGGCGTTGCTGCCAATTTGGCGGGGGGCACCCACCATGCCTATGCAGACAAGGGCGGCGGTTTTTGCGTTTTCAACGACGTGGCCGTGGCTGCCCGCCTGATGCAAGCCGAGTGGGGCAGGCAGCAGCGACGGGCATTGCAGGTGGCGGTGATTGACTTGGATGTGCACCAAGGCAATGGCACGGCGCATATTTTTCGCGACGACCCCACGGTGTTCACTCTTTCGTTGCACGGCGCAAAAAACTTCCCATTTCGCAAAGAGGCCAGCGATATGGATGTGGAATTGCCCGATGGCTGCTCAGATGCACCGTATTTAGAGGCCTTGAACCACGCATTGCAGCAATTGCAAGACCGCTGTGCGCCAGATTTGGTGTTTTACTTGGCTGGCGCAGACCCCCACGAGGGCGACCGCTTGGGACGTTTGGGCCTGAGCTTTGAGGGGCTGCAAGCAAGAGACCGCTGTGTGTTGGCTTGGGCCAGGGACAGGCGCATTCCTGTGGCCATGGCAATGGCGGGCGGTTATGGCAAGCAGATCGAAGACACGGTGCAGGTACAGATGAACAGCTTTGCCCAAGCTTTCAGCAGTTGGCAAGACTGGCAAAATCAGCCGTTATGACCGCCCCCACACCTGCCCGCCCCCAACCCCACGGGCGCGACGCTTACCCCATCTTTCGCCGCATCACCACCCGCTGGTTGGACAACGACGCCTATGGCCATGTCAACAATGTCGTTTACTACCATTGGTTTGACACCGTGGTGAATGCACATTTGATCGAACACGGTGTGCTGGACATCCAACACGGTGCAACCATTGGCTTGGTGGTGGAGACGCATTGCAATTATTTTTCGTCGCTGGCTTTTCCGCAAAATGTAGACGCCGGTTTGCGGGTAACGCGCATAGGCTCTTCCAGTGTTCGTTATGAAGTGGGTTTGTTCGCTGAAGGCGAAGCACTCACCGCCGCCCACGGGCATTTTGTGCATGTGTATGTGGACAGCCAAACCCGCCGCCCCGTCAGCGCTTTACCCCTCGCGTTGCAGAAAGTTTTAGAGGATCTCGCATGAAGTCTGATCTCCACGCCGTGGACCAAGCCATCACCACCCGCATGTCGGCCAGAGCTTTCACCGCGCAGCCCGTGCCCCGCGCGGTGTTGACGCACCTTCTGGAACTCGCCAGCCGCTCGCCCTCTGGCACCAACACCCAGCCCTGGAAGGTGTATGTCTTGCAGGGCGCATCGCGAGACACGCTGGTCGACAAAGTGTGCGCCGCCCACGACGAGATTCGTGCCAACCCCGACATGGCCCATGAATACCGCGAAGCCTACGACTATTACCCCGAAAAATGGGTCAGCCCCTTCATCGATCGACGCCGCGAAAACGGGTGGAGCTTGTACGGCTTGCTGGGCATTGGCAAGGGCGACAAAGACAAAATGCACGCCCAGCACCAACGCAATTACCGTTTTTTTGATGCGCCGGTGGGCCTGATGTTTACCTTGGACAAAGTCATGGGGCGTGGCTCGCTGGTGGACTACGGCATGTTTTTGCAAACCCTGATGGTGGCCGCCCGTGGTCACGGCTTGCACACCTGCCCGCAAGCGGCGTGGAACGGTTTTGCCAAGATCATCCTGCCGCACATAGGCGCAGGTGACAACGAGATGCTGGTGTGCGGCATGGCGCTGGGTTATGCAGACGAGAGCGAGTTGGTCAACACCTTTCGCACACCCCGTGAGAGCGTGGCCTCTTTCACCACTTGGCTGGAGTAAGTACCCATGGTCATCACCAGCTTGCTTGATACCGATCTGTACAAATTCACCATGATGCAGGCGGTGCTGCACCAGTTCCCGGGTGCGCAGGTGAGCTACAAATTCAAATGCCGCACGCCCAGCGTGAAGCTGGCGCCTTATGTGGATGACATACGCGCCGAAATTCGCTCGCTGTGCAAGCTGCAATTCACCGAGCAAGAGCTCGATTGGATGCGGGCCATGCGCTTCATCAAAAGCGACTTTGTAGATTTTTTAGGCTTGTTCCGCCTGAATGAAAAATACATCGACGTGGTGGGCCTGCCCAATGGCGAGATTGATATACGTATTCATGGCCCTTGGTTGCACACCATCTTGTTTGAAATTCCCGTGCTGGCCATCGTCAACGAGGTGTATTTCCGCAATACCCAGCCCGTGCCCGACTATGTGGAAGGCCGCCAGCGTTTGGACACCAAAATTGCCCAGCTGCAAGAAGCTGATTTGGGTGACTTGAAAATTGCCGACTACGGCACCCGCCGACGGTTCTCCAAGGCGTGGCACGAAGAGGTGCTGCGGGTGTTGACCTCGCGTTTGGGCTCGGGTGCGACTGGGCGGTTTGCCGGTACCAGCAACGCCTTGTTTGCCATGAAGCTGGGCTTGACGCCCTTGGGCACCATGGCGCATGAATATTTGCAAGCCTGTCAAGCGCTGGGACCACGTTTGCGTGACAGCCAAGTGTTTGGCTTTGAAACATGGGCGCGTGAATACCGTGGCGATTTAGGCATTGCTTTGAGCGATGTGTACGGCATCGAACCGTTTTTGCGTGACTTCGATATGTACTTTTGCAAGCTGTTTGACGGTGCAAGGCACGACAGCGGCGACCCCTTCACTTGGGGTGAACGCATGATTGAGCATTACAAAAACAACCGTGTGGACCCGCTGACCAAAACCTTGATCTTCAGCGACGGCCTGACCGTGCCACGCACCATCGAGTTGTACCAACGCTTTCGGGGGCGATGCCAATTGGCGTTTGGTATTGGCACCAACCTGACCAACGCCCTGGGCTATGAGCCGCTGCAAATCGTTATCAAAATGGTGGAGTGCAACGGCCAGCCTGTTGCCAAGCTGTCGGATACGCCATCAAAAAACATGTGCGAGGATGCCAATTACTTGGCGTATTTACGACAAGTTTTTGACATAGCCCAACCCTCTGCTTAAAGCCATGCCTTACCTGCGTTTAGCTTTTCTTTTTGTTGCTGCTTTCGAGCTCAATGCCTTCGCGCCCGATGTGCTGTCCCACTTGCAAAGTCTGGGCGGCACAGAGGCTACTTTGGCACAGAGCTTGTGGTGTTTGGGTTTGTTGATGGTGTTTGGCTGGTTGGCCAGCAAAGCTGCGGTTGGCACGGTATTTCCCAGTTTTACCTTGCAGTTGTTGTTGGGCATTGTGTTGCACGATGCGCTGGCGCCTTTGTCGTCGCAGTTGGCCTTGGCGGTGGTGGTGTGTACTGCGCTTGCCGCCATCATTTTGAAATCAGGTGGCGATGAGTTGGACCGCAAACAATTTGCCAAGATTGCCTTTCCAACCCTGATGATGGCGGTGGTGGGTTATTTGGTGACCTTCTTTGTGATGTTCCTGTTGCTGCTGTGGTCAGGGTTAGACAGCAAAACTGCTGCGCTCTTGTCAGCCATCATTGGATCGACCGACCCTGCTGCGCTGATACCTACGCTGCGCAATGTGCGTTTCCTGCCTCAGTACCAACGGGTGGTGGACATCTCAGTGGCAGAAAGCGCTTTGAACGATGCGGTAGGAGCCATCTTCACGGCTGCAGTTGCTGCCATGGTGATGGCGCAGGTACCCATGGAAACGGTTCAAGGGTTGGCGCAAGGTTTGTTCAGCCCCGACAACTTGTTGCAGTTGGGCCAACAGTTTGTGGTGGGTACCTTGGCAGGTTTGGTGGGCTGGGGTGCCATGGTGTGGCTTGAGCGCTACCGCCAAGCAGACCACCCCTACCAAGCGCCGTTTGATTTTTCGCTCATCGTGGCGATCCCGCTACTGACATTTTTGTTGGCGCAAGCCCTGCACGGCAACGGATTTTTAGCGGCCTTTGTAGCGGGTTTGTTGGCCAACTTCAACCGCAGTGCCGAGCATTTTCACCATCTGATTGAACAAACTGAAACGCAGATAGAGAGTGTGGCCAAGCCCGTCATCTTCATGATGGTCGGTCCCTTTGTGTCACTGCCTATGTTGGTGGACACCGCCCTGATGGGACTGGGGGTGTCTGTGCTGTTCATGATGGTGGCTCGGCCTGTGGCGGTGATGTTGGCCTTGTTGCCTTCGGGCATTTCTTTCAAAGAAAAATTGTTTCTGTGTGCAGTGCGTGAAACTGGTGTCATCCCCGTGGTGTTGGCCGTGATCACAGTGGCGCAATTTGCAGAACTTCAATGGTTGATGCCCTTGACCGCTTGGGTGGTCATTTGGACATTGACGGTGTTGCCGGCCATCACCCCTTGGTTGTCACGGCGTTTGAACATGGTGCAGACATGAGTAAGCCAAAG
>CANGPV010000012.1 GCA_947455935.1 Comamonadaceae bacterium | reverse complement strand
TTTCTGCAAACGGCTTTTGCGGATTTCATCCAGCATGGGGAAATGCGCCATGTTCTTCAAACCGGTGACAGTGTTGTACTTGTCGACTTGGTCGGTGTCGTCGCTGCGGTTGACGATCACGCCGCCCAAGCGCACGTTGTAGTTTTTTGACTTGGCACCGATGGCTTGCACGATGCGGTTCATGGCGAAGATGGAGTCAAAGTCGTTGGCGGTCACGATGAGCGCGCGGTCGGCGTGTTGCAGGGGGGCAGCAAAACCGCCGCACACCACATCGCCCAGCACATCGAAGATGACCACATCGGTGTCTTCCAGCAAATGGTGCTCTTTCAAGAGCTTGACGGTTTGCCCCACCACATAGCCGCCGCAGCCGGTGCCAGCGGGTGGGCCACCGGCCTCGACGCACATCACACCGTTGTAGCCTTGAAACACAAAGTCTTCGACGCGCAGCTCTTCGGCATGAAAGTCCACGGTTTCGAGCACATCGATCACCGTGGGCAGCATTTTTTTGGTGAGCGTGAACGTGCTGTCGTGTTTGGGGTCACAACCGATTTGCAGCACCCGCTTACCCAGTCTGGAAAAGGCGGCAGACAGGTTGGAGGAGGTGGTACTTTTGCCAATGCCGCCTTTGCCGTAAATGGCAAACACCTTGGCATTGCCGATCTTCACACTGGGGTCGAGCTGCACTTGCACGCTGCCCTCGCCGTCGGGGCGGCCGCCGCGCTTGATTTGGTTGACGGGGATGGTGGCGGTTTCAATCATTGACTTGACTCCTGTGGGACTTCAGCGGCTGAAATGAGCCTTGGCTTCGTACATGGTTTCCACCGTGATGCGTGACACTCCGCGCTCACGGGCAAATAACTCGGTGTTGCGTCGCGCTTTGCCACGGACAAAAAACGGGATTTTTTTCAATTCTTTTTCAGCTTCGGGTGCCCAGCTGCTTTCGTTGCTGGCGACTGTTTCTGCGCCCACACTGGCGGGCGAGGGCAACTCGATGTTGTTGGCAGAGGGTTTGAAGGGTTCTGCTGCCACTGGACCGGCAGGCTTGGCAGGCATGCCATGACCTGAGCCAAGGTGCGAAGGTGCCGCGCCATCGTGGAACTCAAAGTCTTCGCGGAACATGCCCAGCAAATGCTCTTCCAAGCCCATCATCAAAGGGTGTACCCAGGTATCAAACAAGACATTGGCACCTTCAAAGCCCATTTGCGGCGCATAGCGGGCAGGGAAATCTTGCACATGCATGGGGGCCGAAATGACGGCGCAAGGCACGCCCAAGCGCTTGGCAATGTGGCGTTCCATTTGCGTGCCCAAAAGCAACTCGGGGTGCATGGCTTTGACAGCGTCTTCGACCTCCAAATAGTCGTCAGTGATCAGCGCTTCAATGCCATAAAGCTTGGCTGCGTCGCGCACCTCGCGGGCGAATTCGCGGCTGTAAGTGCCTAAACCCACCACCTCGAACCCCATCTCTTGGTGCGCCACCCTTGCGGCAGCAATGGCATGGGTGGCGTCGCCAAACACAAACACGCGCTTGCCAGTGAGGTAGGTCGAATCCACCGACTTGGCATACCACTTGGCGCGGGAGTCTTGGCTGTAGTCAGCCAAGCTTTTGCCGCTGTCGGTGATGCCCGCTAAATCACGTACTTCACGGATGAAATCCAAAGTGCCGTTGACACCGTAGGGAACGCATTGCGTAAAAGGTTGTTCGCAGTTGCGTTGCAGCCATTGGGCGGCGGTTCGGCCGAGTTCGGGGTAGAGCACCACATTGAAGTCTGCCTCGGCCAAGCGGCGCACATCGGCCACACTGGCATTCAAAGGGGCAACGACATTCACGTGTACGCCCAACTCTTGCAGCAAGGCGCGAATTTCTTTGACATCGTCGCGGTGCCTGAAACCCAAGGCGGTAGGACCCAAAATATTGCAACTCGCTGTGCGGTCTTGCAAAGGCGTGCGACTGTGACCCGTGGGCACCAAGTTACGCACCAAGTGGTAGAAGGTTTCCGAGGCACCCCAGTTTTCTTTGCGCTGGTAAGCCGGTAATTCCAAGGGCACCACAGGAATGGGTAGGTTCAACGCCAAGGCCAAGCCACCGGGGTCGTCTTGGATCAATTCGGCGGTGCATGACGCACCTACCAGCATGGCGTTGGGCTTGAAGCGCTCGTAGGCCTCACGCGCTGCGGTTTTGAACAACTCAGCGGTGTCGCCCCCTAGGTCACGGGCTTGGAACGTGGTGTAGGTGACGGGTGGACGGCGCGGTAAGCGCTCGATCATGGTGAACAGCAAATCGGCGTAGGTGTCGCCCTGCGGCGCGTGCAACACGTAATGCACATCGGTCATGGCCGTGGCCACACGCATGGCACCGATGTGCGGGGGGCCTTCGTAAGTCCAGAGCGTGAGTTGCATGGTCTGTCCTTAGGCGGCGAGTTTGATGCGACGACGCAGCGGGCGACTGAACAACTCGGCCAAATCGGCGGCTTGCTCATAGCCTTGGATGGGCGTGAACACCAATTCGATGGCCCATTTGGTGGTCAGGCCTTGGGCTTCCAGCGGATTGGCCAGCCCTAAGCCGCACACCACGAGGTCGGGAGCGGCGGCGTGGCAACGGTCAAGTTGGTTTTCCACATGCTGGCCTTCGGTGATCTGTGCGCCTTCGGGCAACAGAGCCAGCTCTTGCGCCATGATCTTGCGGTGCAAATAAGGGGTGCCGATTTCGGCCAGTTGCATGCCCAGTTCGCGGCTGAGAAAACGTGCCAAGGGAATTTCCAATTGCGAGTCGGGGAAGAAGAAGATGGACTTGCCTTCCAAATGCACTTTTTGGCGAGACAGGGCCGCTTCAGCACGTTGGCGCGGGGCTTGCGTGACGGCGTCAAACAGTGCGGGTGCCACACCCCATTCGCTGGCCGCGGCTTGTAACCAAGCGGTGGTGCCTTCAGCACCCAAGGGAAAGGGGGCGGCCAAGCGTTGTGCGCCGCGAGACTCCAGCGACAAGGTGGTGTCGGCCAAGAAAGGCTGGGCCAACAGATAGCGCGTATCAGGGCCAATCTCGGGCAGCTCGGTGCTGTTGCGCGGTGGGAAAAAATCAACTGCGGTGATGCCCATGTCAGCCAGCAAGCGGCGCATCTGGTCTTCCACCACATCGGCCAAGGTGCCCACCACCAGCAAACGTTTGGCGCTGTTAGCTGGCAAGCTCGGCAAGATAGGGGCCAGAGCATTCAAACAAGCATCTTCGCCTTGGGTGAAGGTGGTTTCGATGCCGCTGCCCGAGTAGTTAAGTACCCGCACCATGGGGTTGTGCGTGCGGCTTAAACGCTCGGCGGCGCGTGACAAATCGAGTTTGATGACCTCGGAAGGGCACGAGCCCACCAAGAACAGGGTACGGATATCGGGGCGGCGACTCAGGAGCTTATCGACCACTTTGTCGAGCTCATCGTTGCAGTCGGCCAAGCCCGCCAGATCGCGCTCATCAATGATGGCGGTGCCAAAACGGGGTTCGGCAAAAATCATCACGCCAGCGGCAGACTGTATGAGGTGGGCGCAGGTGCGTGAACCCACCACCAAAAAGAAAGCGTCTTGGATTTTGCGGTGCAGCCAAATGATGCCGGTCAAACCGCAAAACACCTCGCGTTGGCCTTTTTCGGTGCGAATCGTAGGCTCGCCACAGCCCGAAGCGTCGCTGCGGATAGGAATGACAGCGTTCATACGGCCAACTCCTGTTGCATGGCGAGGGTGGCACGCTCTTGACGACGCGCGGCTTTGAGTTTCCACAGAAATTGACCAGCATTGATGGCATAAGCAGCATAGGCGGCTAAAGCCAGCCACAGTTGGTCACGGGTACCCATGCTGCCGGTGTAAAGCGACCACAGGTAGGCGGTATGCAAGCCCAGCACCAAAAAGCTGAATACGTCTTCCCAGAAAAAAGATTTGGCAAACAGCCACTTGTCGAACACCACTTTTTCCCAAATAGAGCCCGTGATCATGATGGTGTAGAGCACCAAAGTCTTGAAGACCACCGACCACACGGCCAAAGTTTCGCCTTCGCCAGTCACCAAGAAGCGGGTGATCAAACACACACTGATGCCAAACACGATGAACTGAAAAGCTGCCAAAAAGCCTTGCACCGGCGTCCAAATCGTGTTGTCGCGGCGCAAGCGCTCTTCGGGGGTATACAAACCCGCGCTGATCATGGTGTGAGAGGCAACTTCGGTCATGGGTTACATTTTTTTCAGAGTCGACTTACTTTAGAGGGCTGGAGGTAAAGTGTCAACTTAAATTGACGTTATTTAATAATGACAATAGCGGGGTTTTCCCTAGGTTCAATGTGTCAAAAAAATATGACACTTGAGCAACTCTTGAATTCTGTGATCACGCCGGACTGAGAAATTTCCCTATGAATGCCCAAGAAAAGCAAGCCATGACCGAGCCTTTGAGCTTGGCATTGAAAGAGCTTGTCATTCCGCAATTACTGCACCACTCAGCGCTTGAGCCTGCCGACAGCAGCTTGGTTTTAAGGCAAAGTCAGCTGTTGGCTATGGCCTGTTTATCGAGTCAATCGCATGAAATCAAGGCTTGTGTCTTGAACATGCTTAGACAAGGCTGGGGCTTAGAAACCCTGTTCTTGCAAACCATCCCTAACGCGGCGAGGCTCTTTCATGACTGGTGGGCGAACGACACCATCGACTTTATCGCCGTCACCCAAGCCAGCTACCGTTTACAAGAATTGGTCTACAGCCTGAGCGCGGAGTTTGTGCTCTCAGGGCCTAAGTCGCAGCGCGTGGTTAGCCACACCGCTTTGCTGGTGAACACGCCCAATTCACAGCATTCGCTGGGCTTGCTCATCCTCTCTCAATATTTCAAGCGTTACGGCTGGACCGTCTTGGGTGCCAGCACTTGGCGCGAGCCCGATATGGTCACCACGGTGCAGTCGTGTGCAATCGATGTGGTGGGTGTGTCGGTATCTGATGAGCGCCAATTTGCTTACCTCAAACAGTTGATTGCCACGCTGAGGAAAAAATCTGTCAACCCCAACATGCTGGTGATGGTGGGTGGTCCCATGCTTGCCAAACATGGCCATTTGGCCGAGTGGCTGGGGGCCGATTTTGCAAGCGCACATGCTGACCAAGCGCAACTCATGGCCTTGCAGCGGCTTGAGCGGGTGCGCCAGCAGGTGGGTAAAACCTCCGATTTCGCTGTATCGTGATTTTAAGATTAGTTGGACAAACAAGGCATAGAATATCTTTCACATTCATTGCTTCGTGTGCGCGTGTGCGCCAAAAGCCTTGGCCAAAGTCATCGTTTCCCTGCTTAACCACTTTTAGACATTCGAGATTTTGATTACACCCGACTTAAGCTCCGTGCATTTACAGCAGTTGTTGCCAGCTTTGGTTGACATCGTGTTAGTGCTAGACAAGCATTCGACAGTGCTAGAGGTAACCGTTTTTGGCAAAGATTTACAGCGTCTGAATTTAAGCGGCCTCAAGGGCCGTTCCATCAAAGATATCGTCAGCCACGACAGCCAAGAAAAATTCGCCATGGTCATGGCTTCCCTTGGCAAAGCCGATGCACCGTTGTGGCGGCATCTGAACTTTTCACCTGCCCCTGGCCAAGACCTGCCTTTGCAAGTCAGTTTGTTGTCGCAAGGCAAAGACGGCACCGTATGGTTATTTGGACGCGATTTAAGTGGCGTGTCACAAATGCAAAGCCGCTTGGTGGAAGCGCATCAATCCATGGAGCGCGACTTTCTGCGTTTGCGTCATATGGAAGCGCGTTACCGCCTGTTGTTCGAGTCAGTCGCTGACCCGATGATGGTGGTCGATGTGGCGCAGCGTCGCGTGATGGAGGCGAATAACGCCGCACAGTTGGTATTCAAAGACATCAACCGCAAATTGCCCGGTGTCGATGTGGTCCAACTCTTTGACCCCGCCAAGCGCGAAGCCTTGGAGCAGTTGCTGGTTCAAGCACAAACCTCGGGACGCATGGAGTCAGGGCGGGTGCGCTACCTCAAGGCCGAGCGCGATTGCAATTTGCACGTGTCGGTGTTTGTGCAAGAGGGTGGCCCGCAGTTTTTGCTGCGCTTGCAAGCGCTGAGTGCGCAGCAAACCAGTCACACGGAAGCACCCGTGATTGATTGGTTTCACCATGCCTTGGACCAAGCGCCCGTGGGTTTTGTGGTGGCCGATCGTTTGGGCACGGTGCTGGCCAGCAACCCCGAGTTTTGCAGCATGGTCGGTGTGTCTTCTCACGCCATGTTGGTCAACAAAAGTTTGGAAGAGTGGTTGGCCCGTGGCGGCGTCGATTTGGGCGTGTTGCTGACCAATTTGCGCCAGTCACGGACCTTGCGCAGTTTTGCGACCGATTTACGCAGCATGGTGGGCGTGCTTATTCCCGTAGATATCACCGCGGTAACTTTGAATGGTGAAGACCCGACTTATGGTTTCTTCTTCCATGAAATCGCTGGCGCTCGCAGCCGCGAGGCAACCCCTGCGAGCAGCGGCGGCATGGCCGATTCGGTGGCGCAGTTGTCGCAACTCGTGGGGCGCATGCCCATGAAAGAAATTGTGGGTGAAACCAGCACCATGATCGAGCGCATGTGTATTCAAGCGGCGCTGGCCTTAACCCAAAACAACCGCGCCTCGGCCGCCGAGATGCTGGGTTTGTCCCGCCAAAGCTTGTATGTCAAGTTACACCGCTATGGCATGGTGGCCGAGGGCGAGTCAGAGTAAACCCTAGACTGAGCCAAAAAGCGTCAACTTAGATTGACATTTGGCGCCGTCAAATGAAAAATGGGAAGCATGGCGCTTCCCCAACCCTCCGCTGTTTTACAACTTCTCAAGCCCGTCACTTGGTTTCCACCCATGTGGGCATTCGCTTGCGGCGCCGTGTCTTCGGGTCAACCTTTGGGCGAACGTGTGGGCTTGCTTGTCAGTGGCATTGTGCTGGCGGGACCCATGGTCTGCGCTTGCAGCCAAGCGGTGAACGACTGGTTTGATCGCCATGTGGATGCCATCAATGAACCCCAAAGGCCCATTCCTTCGGGTCGTATCCCCGGGCGTTGGGGTCTGTACATCGCCATCGCATGGACCCTGCTGTCAGCGTTGTGGGCGTGGCAGTTGGGCGCCTGGGCATTTCGCGCCACCTTGCTGGCGCTGGCGCTGGCATGGGCTTACAGCGCACCGCCTTTTCGTTTCAAAAAAGACGGCTGGATTGGCAACGCTGCGTGTGCGCTCAGCTACGAAGGCTTGGCATGGATCACCGGCGCAGCGGTCATGCTGGGCGGCGCCATGCCCGACGCCCACATCATCACTTTGGCGATGCTCTACAGCTTGGCGGCGCACGGCATCATGACCTTGAATGATTTCAAGTCCATCGAAGGCGACAAGCAAATGGGTGTGTGGTCGCTGCCCGTGCAATTGGGCGTCAAAGGCGCTGCGGGTACCGCCTGTTGGGTGATGTTGCTGCCCCAGTTGGTGGTGGTGGCTTTGCTGCTGGCTTGGGGCTTGTTGCCCTACGCCGTGGCGGTCTTGCTGCTGATATACGCCCAAACCCCCTTGATGATGCGCTTCATGCGTGACCCCGTGGGCCGAGCCCTGAGCTTGAGTGCTTTTGGCGTTCCCCTGTTGGTGGCCGGCATGATGGTCAGCGCCTTTGCGTGGCGCAATGCGCCGCAGCATCTGCTTAGTTTTGAAACCCAACCCTTTTCTTTTTCTCTGGCCCAATCTTCAGGAGCACTCGCATGCAACACTTAACTTATGACGTGGTGGTAGTGGGCGGAGGGCCAGCAGGTGCCACCGCTGCCGATGATTTGGCACGACTGGGCCGCCATGTGCTGTTGCTCGACAGGCAAGGACGCATCAAGCCATGCGGCGGTGCGATCCCCCCCCGCTTGATCAAAGACTTTGAGATCCCCGATGAACTCTTGGTGGCCAAAGCCAGAGCGGCTCGCATGGTCTCGCCCAAAGATAACAAGGTGGATATTCCTATCGAGGGAGGCTTTGTGGGCATGGTCAACCGTGACCAGTTTGACGAATGGTTGCGTGTACGGGCTGAAAACCATGGTGCGGTACGTCAGCGTGGCGTGTTTGACAAACTCAGCCGTGACGACGATGGTGTCAGCCGTGTTCACTTCACCATTCGCACCGACGATGGCATGGAAAAACCAGCCAGTGTGCGGGGACGCTGCATCATTGGCGCCGATGGTGCTCGCTCCGAGGTGGCTCGCCAAGCCGTGCCTGGTGCGGAAAAAACCAAGTATGTGTTTGCGTACCACGAGATTGTCAAAACTCCCGAAGACATGGTGCAAACCGAGTCCGATCCCTCACGTTGCGATGTGTATTACCGCGGCAGTTTGTCACCCGATTTTTATGGCTGGGTCTTCCCCCATGGCGACACCATGAGCGTGGGTACGGGCAGCGCCGACAAAGGCTTTTCGCTGCGCAGTGCCGTCGGTCGTTTGCGTGACGCCGCCGGTTTGCAGCACGCCACCGTGTTGCGCCGCGAAGGTGCACCCCTGCCCATGAAGCCCTTGCCTCGCTGGGACAACGGGCGTGATGTGGTGTTGGCCGGTGACGCTGCAGGTGTGGTCGCCCCCGCGTCAGGCGAGGGCATTTACTACGCCATGTTGGGTGGTCGATTGGCCGCAGACGCAGCCCACGAATGCTTGGTGCAACGCAACCCAGCAGCTTTAAAGCTGGCCCGCAAGCGCTTCATGAAAGACCATGGCACGGTGTTTTGGGTGCTGGGCATCATGCAGTATTTTTGGTACAGCACCGACAAGCGCCGCGAAAGTTTTGTGAAGATGTGCGAAGACAAAGACGTGCAAAAACTCACCTTTGACTCGTACATGAACAAAAAGCTAGAGCGCAAAAAACCCATGGCGCATGTGAAGATTTTCTTCAAGGACATGGCGCATTTGATGGGCATGGCCAAGACTTGAACTCGTTATTGCGAGCCTTGCGAAGCAATCTCTTTCAGATATTCCCCCATTTCCAAGGGAACCTCCTCATGAACCAAATGCCCATACCCCGCCCAGCGCTTGAAGTGGCCGTTTGACAGCAAGGCCAGCGCTTGCTGGGCTTGCATGGGTGGCACGGTGCGGTCGTTGTCGCCAACCAAGATATGCACAGGGCAGCGCAATTGCCGCAGCACAGACGGGCCTGACGATAAATCCCATGCCGCCATCATGTTCAAAGCGCCTTGGGCGTGCTCGGGGTTGGCCACCAGCCTTGCATAAAGCGCTTTACCCCTGTCGTCCAGCACCGAGCCCGTACTGTCTAGTAATTTGTCCAACATGCCAGGACTGCTGGCTTGTTTGGCAAACCATTGCGGTACCCAGGGGGTAAGGGCCAGCAATTTGGCAGCTGGCGGAAACAGCAGCCCTGCCAAACCGGGAAGCGGCAGCCACGCGGGGTTGATGCCCACCAAGGCTTGGGGCGTGAGTTGCTGGGTGACCACCATATTCGCCGCAATCGCCGCACCCGCCGAGTGGCCGATGAACACATCCACCGCAAACGCCAGCGCTTGGGTAAGCGCATGCAAACTGCTCGCCATACCCGGCAGCGACATACCGTCACCGGCAGCCAGTGAGCTGAAGCCATGGCCGGGCAAATCGATCGACAACACCCTGGCGTGTGCCGCCAGCGGCAAGAACAAGTCCCGCCATGTGTGGCCCGAGGCCCCCGTGCCGTGGATGAGCAAGACCTGTGGTCCTCGATCACCGGCTTGCTGCACATGCCAGCGCACACCGCCAGCTTCTACAAATCGGCTGAGTTCGGCGTGGGGCCAATCATGGCGATGCGCTTGCCAGTCCATGTCAGCTTTGGGCGGCTAGCACCACTTGGGCCATGCGCTGGCTATTGGCTTGAGGCAGGGGCACATAGTGCGCACCCATGGCCAGTGCAATTTGCTCGGCTTGCGGCTCGGGGCGGGCCGAGGTGTCTATCCAAATGCTTTGCAATCCGTAAGAGCGCCACGCTTGCGCCAAGGACAACGATTCTTGCAAGGCCTGTGCCCTGCCGCCCACACCTTGCAAACTCACATTGGCACGTCCATCGCACAACATCACCAAGCTGGGGGTGACGCCCAAGCGGCGTTGCTGCAAAGCCAGTTCCAAGGCCAGTTGCAGCGCATGGGGCAGGGGTGTGCCGCCGCCACCGGGCAAGCCCGCCAAGCTGCGTTTGGCTCGCACCAGCGATTTGGTGGGGGGTAGCAACACCTCGGCATGGGTGCCGCGAAACCCCAGCACACAGACCTGATCGCGCCGTGCATACGACTGCGCCAACAGCAACTCCACCGCACCCTTGGCCTCGGCCAAGCGGTGCAGCGCCGCCGAACCCGAGGCATCGATGGCGAAGATCAAACAGGTTTGGGTTCGCTCGGCAAAGCGGTGGATATGAAAGTCTTCGGCACGAATGGCTAAACGGCTTGCCGCACCTTGGGCGGATGGCGCAGGGCTACGCAATTTTTGCCGAGGGGCGGCGTGTCCCAAGGTGGCCAGCACGTGCAAGCGTGCGCCTTGGCGCGGCAAGCCCGGGCGGGGCGGCAGGGGCGAGCCACGGCTGCGACTGTGCCGAATCGCGCCGCTTCGGCTTTGGCCGCCCCCTTTGATGTGGCTTTTGGGCGACTGCGCCAACCGCGCCAAGACATCGGGGGGCAGGCTGGCCAAGGCGGCTTCCAGCAGCAACTCGCCCATGTCTTGCGGCGGTGTTTCTGCTTCAGGTGTATCGGGTGGGTTCTCGGGCGGCTCGGGTTCAGCGGGCGGCGGCTCGGGGGCTGGGTCGTCTTCTGGCGGGGCTTCGTCAGGCGGTTCGGGGGGAGGCTCAGGTGGCGCCTCTTGCTCGGGTGGGGCGGGCATGTGGGTGGCACGTGGTGTCAGGCACAAACGGGCTGCACGCCCTAAGTCGTGGTCTTCAACCGCATCGCTGTCACGCAACGCCGCCAGCACACAGGCCAAGCGCACACAGGCCAAGGGACCCCGCAAACTGGCGATGCCCATGGCCTGTGCCATCTGGGTGATGGCCTGTATTTGCTGATCATTCAAGCGCAGTGTGCGAAAACGTTGCAACACCGCTTGGCGCTCTTCTTCGGCCTCGCCGTCGGGGCTGCACAGCACACCCAGCAGCCCCAAGACCTCGTCGCTGGCTTCTTCTGGCCGCCCAAGGTGGCGCAAGTCCAGCCAAATACCCAGACGTTCTTGCAAGGCTTCGGCCATGGGCGGTTCGTCCTCCAAAGCCTCGTCCAAAGCGATCAGCCCCAGCCTTGCGTCTTGGGTGTCGCCACCGCCGTGGGGCGTGACGCGGCCGTTGTCGAGCACCTGCGCCACAATGGCCGCCGCTTCATGGGCCATGCGCTCGGCCATGGGGGCCAGCAAAAGAGACTGGTCCGATTGCGCCAGCAAACCCGCTTGGGTGATGGGTCTGCCACCGTTCAAGGTGGCGCTTAAATCCAAGCCCCCTAAAAGGCGTTCGCTGTCGATGTTGTTAGGCAGCCGCCTGACTTCGGGGCGCAGGTGCTGCAGCATGGCCAGCCATTCGTCGCGCACCGGACCATGGGGGGCTCGCAGCCAAATGCCACGCAAACCCACGGGGTCGATATGCAGGGCCGCCAGCGCCCACAGCGCGTCGTCCCAAGCCAAGTTCACGTGCCCAGCACCTCGTTCAAGGCGCGTTCCACACGGGTGCCCGAACCGGTGTCGTCCAAGGGATTGCGGCGCAAGCGGTGGCGCAAGGCCATGGGGGCCACCGTGCGTAAATGCGCTGATGTGGCGGCTTTGTAGCCTTGCATCGCCGCCAGCGAGCGGCAGGCCCGCATGAGGGTGAGTTCGGCACGTAAGCCATCGGTGCCCAGCGATTGGCACAACTGTGCGCACAAGCGCAGCAAGTCGTCGCCTACCTTGACTTTGTCGAGCAGCTTGCGGGCCTTGACGATGTGATCGCGCAAACGCTCGTTCTCGGCGGCCCATTCCTCGCGAAAGCCTTGGGGGTCACGCTCGAAGGCGTCGCGGCGTTTGATGACGGCGATGCGTTGGTCTAAGTCTTGCGGTGTGCGTACCTCCACCGACAAACCAAACCGGTCCAACAGCTGGGGACGCAGTTCGCCTTCTTCGGGGTTGCCGCTGCCCACCAACACAAAGCGGGCGGGGTGGCGCACCGACAGGCCTTCACGCTCGACCACGTTTTCGCCCGAGGCCGCCACATCGATCAGCAAATCGACCAAATGGTCTTCCAGCAAATTCACTTCGTCGATGTACAAAAAGCCTCGGTTGGCCTGTGCCAACAAGCCAGGTGAAAACGCTTTCACGCCTTGGCTTAAAGCTTTTTCTAAATCAAGTGCGCCGACCACGCGGTCTTCGCTGGCGCCCAGCGGCAAGTCGACCACAGGAACCGGGCGGGTGTCGGTTTTGGGGCGTTTGCCAGCCACTTTCAGGCTGGCGCAGTCGCTGCAGGTGGCGCTGTTGCTGGCGGGGTCGCAGCCATAGCGGCATCCCACCACCACTTGCAAAGGGGGGAGTAAATCGGCCAAAGCCCGCACCGCGGTGGATTTGCCCGTACCTCGGTCACCCAGTGCCAAGATGCCGCCGACCTTGGGGTCGATGGCGACAATTTGGATAGCGAGTTTCATCTCGTCTTGGCCGACGATGGCGGAGAAGGGGAAGGGAGTAGCCATGGCGTGATCTTAAGCAATGCGCCGAGGTCGGCGTGGTGAAAGCGGGCTGGCTTTAGTTCGTGCTGCCTTCAAAAACGCCTTCCAGGCGGTCTTCCAGCTCTTCGCTGGCTTGGCGCAAGCGGTCCATCATGTCGGCGTCGGGTTGCCAATAGGCGCGGTCCGAGGCTTCGATCAAGCGGTTGGCCAAGCGTGCCGAAGCGGTGGGGTTGAGTTTGGCGAGGCGGTCACGCATCTCGGGGTTGAGCACAAAGGTTTCGGTGAGCTGTTTGTACACCCAAGGTTGCACCTGTCCTGTGGTGGCCGACCATCCCATGGTGTTGGTGATGTGCACCTCGATTTGCCGCACGCCCTCGTAGCCATGCGCCAACATGCCTTCGTACCACTTGGGGTTGAGCATGCGGGTACGTGTTTCCAAAGACACTTGTTCGGACAAACTGCGCACCAAGCCATCGCCCCGTGTTTGGTCGCCAATGTAGACCGGCGTGTCCACGCCGCCCTTGGCTTGACGCACCGCGCGGGTGATGCCACCCAAGGTGTCGAAATAGTTATCCACGGTGGTCACACCCAACTCCACCGAATCGAGGTTTTGGTAGGTCAGTTGCACATCGGCCAAGGCGCTTTTGAGCAAGCCGTTGTGCTGCGTGGGTTTGCCGCTCACGCCATAGGCAAAGCCCTTGCGTTGGCTGTAGGTTTTGGCGAGTTCGTCCTCGTCTTCCCAGCCGCCGTTTTCCACCAAGTTATTCACATTGGAACCGTAAGCGCCGTCGGCGTTGCCAAACACCCGCAGCGCTGCGGTTTCTAGATCGCAGCCGTGTTCGGCTTGGTAGGCCAAAGCGTGTTTACGCACAAAATTGTCTTCGGGCGATTCGTCGGCCTGGGCGGCCAGCAAGGCAGCTTCGGCGATGAGTTTGATCTGCAAGGGCATGAGGTCGCGGAAGATGCCCGACAAAGTCACCACCACGTCGATGCGGGGGCGGCCCAACTCGGCCAGCGGAATCAGGCTGGCACCCACCAAGCGGCCATAGCTGTCAAAGCGGGGCTTGGCGCCGTACAGTCGCAAGACTTGGGCGATTTGGCTGCCCTCGGTTTTGAGGTTGTCGCTGCCCCACAGCACCATGGCCACCGATTCGGGCAGGGGGTTGCCGTCTTGTTGGTAGCGGGCAATGAGTTTGTCGGCTTGTGTTGCTCCGTCTTTCACCGCGTATGCGCTGGGAATGCGGAAAGGGTCAAAACCGTGCAAATTGCGCCCCGTGGGCAAGACCTCGGGCGTGCGCATGATGTCGCCGCCCGGCGCGGGACGTATATAGCGAGCATCCAAGGCGGCGATCAAGCCGTTGACCTCGCTGTCCATCAGCATCATGCGGTTGGCATCCGCCAGTTTGTCAAACAAAGTCGCATGGGCCTCTTGATGTGCCAGACCACTTTTTGCCAGTGCTTTGGCAGGTGAGCTACCCGCCACCAAGGCCTCAACAGCGCTGCGAGCCGGTTTGGCTTCGTAGCTGGCTTCTGCCATGGCCATGAGCATGTCCACCCGCTCGCTGTCCGTTGGCGCTTTGCCCACCACATGCAAGCCGTGGGGGATCAAGGTGTATTCCAGCTCTAGCATCTGCTCGCCCAGCTTTTGGATGCGTTTGGCAGCGTTCAAATCGGGGCTGTCGCTTTGTAGCTGCCAAGCAGGTTCTAGGCTGGCCAAATCCAGCTCAGCGGCTTGGGCTTGCACCAAGGCCATCAGCTCGGCGCGTTCGTGTTCTTGCTCAAGGTCCAGGCTGCGCCAGCGGTCGACCGAGGCTTTGAGGTCTGCTAATCCGGCATACAAGCCCGACTCAGCCACAGGCGGCGTGAGGTAGCTCACCAAGGTGGCTGCGGCGCGGCGCTTGGCGATGGCGCCTTCGGAGGGGTTGTTGGAAGCGTAGAGGTAGAAATTGGGCAACTCGCCAATCATGCGGTCGGGCCAGCACAAGGCCGACATGCCGTTTTGCTTGCCGGGCATGAACTCCAATGCGCCATGGGTACCAAAGTGCAACACGGCGTTGGCGTTGAAGTCTTCCTTCAGGTAGCGGTAGAAAGCCGAAAACGCATGGGTGGGCGCAAACCCTTTTTCAAACAGCAAACGCATGGGGTCGCCTTCGTAGCCGAAGGAGGGTTGCACGGCTACCAAGAGGTTGCCGTATTGGTGGCCCATGATGAAGATGGATTGGCCGTTGGTCAGCTGTTTGCCGGGCGCAGGGCCCCACTGTGCTTCAATTTCGGTCAGCCACTTTTCGCGGCGGATGTGTTGCTCGGCGGGAATGAGGGTGTGCACATTGGCGTCGGCACCATACTGTTTGGCGTTGCCGTACAAAATGCCATCGCGCAACGCGTCCACGCTCTCGGGCAGGTCCACGCTGTAGCCCTGTGCCTTCATCGCCACCATGGTGTTGAACAGCGACTCGAACACCGCCAAATAAGCGGCGGTGCCGGTGTTGCCCGAGTTGGGCGGGAAGTTAAAGATGACCATGGCCACCTTACGCTGGGCACGTTCAGAGCGGCGTAAATCGACCAATTTGCCCACCCGCGCAGACAACATGGCGGTACGCTCGGTGCAGGTGAACATGTCTTGTTGTTTGTGCTGCTGGGTGAAGGTGCAGCGCTGTTGGCAACCGGTGCAAGTCACGCCGTCGGCACCGGGCCGACCGCCATACACCATGGGCACGGTGGAGCCATCCAATTCGGGGATGGCGATCATGATGGTGGACTCCACAGGCAACAAGCCACGGTCAGAGCCGCCCCATTGGTCTAGGGTTTGGAATTCCACGGGGTGGGCTGCGATGTAAGGCACATCGAGCTTGGCCAAAATTTCTTCGGCGGCATGGGCGTCGTTGTAGGCGGGACCACCGACGAGCGAGAAGCCCGTCAACGACACCACCGCATCCACCGTGGTCTGGCCGTTGTTCAAAAAATACGCATCAATGGCAGGGCGTGAATCCAACCCCGAGGCGAACACCGGCACCACATTGAGGCCTTGCACTTCCATGGCGGCGATGACCGCGTCATAGTGCTGAGCGTTACCTGCTATCAAATAAGAGCGAAGAAGAATCAGACCTACCCGTCCACGTGCTTTGTCGGGCGAAACCACCGTGGGCAACTCGCTCAGTTGGTCGGTCAACCGCGTTTTCATGCGCGGGTGGTAAATACCGACTTCCGGGTACTCCACAGGGGGCAAAACCTTGGCTTTGGAGGTGACCTTGGCCGACGCATAGCGGTCTACCAAGTAATGCACCATGCCTTGGATGTTTTCTTGCGAGCCGCCCAACCAATATTGCAGCGTCAGGAAATAAGCTCGCAAGTCTTGGGCTGTGCCGGGAATGAAGCGCAGCATTTGCGGAATGCGGCGAAGCATTTTCATTTGCTTGGCACCTGCGGCGGCTTTTTCGCTGTCGTCCTTGGGGTTGCCGCGCATTTTTTTCAAAAACGCCATGGGCCCGCTGGCGGGCTTGGACATATCGAGCTTGCCCAAGCGGGTGAGTTTGACCACTTCGCCCGCCGACATGGCACACACCATGGCGCTGCAGTGGTCGCGCCTGGCTTGCAGATCGGCCAAGATGGGGAGGAAGTGGTCTTCCATGAACAGCATGGTGACGATAATCACGTCGCCGTGGGCAATGTCGTGACGGCATTGCGCCAAGTGTGCAGGGTTGGCAGAAAACTCGGAGGCCGAGTGGATGGTTAAGCTCAGGTCAGGCAACAAGCGCTTCAAACCCTCACGCGCTCTGTCCACCGCACTGTTGAGGTGGGTATCCATGGTGACAATCACCACGCGGGTGCTGGCGTCTTGCGATGTGCCTTGCTTGCGGTTAACCGTCATGCAGTGTGCTCGATGAGAAAGGTCGGCGTTAAGAACAATTGACGTTCATAGTGTCAATCCATGTTGACATTATGTGGCTTTTGAGCGGGTAAACACTCGGGAAAACCCTGTGTATGCCTAATTTTTGTAATTCAGACACGGTTTTTCATCATGAATAACATGAACCAACCCCTATCCCCATCGCCTGCTGGGCTGACATCACCGCCACATTGGCGAACTTTGGCCCTGTGTTTCGCCATCAGTTTTGGCATTGCGGGTGTTGGAAACCTGCTCACCGACCTCGGTCCTTGGTATTTGCAACTCAAGCATCCGCCATGGAAGCCACCCGACGCAGCATTCGGGGCCATTTGGACGCTCATCTTCAGCCTGTGCGCCGTGAGCGCTTGGCTGGCGTGGCACGCGGCCCCCACGCCTGCACGTCGTGCCAAAGTGTGGGCCCTTTACCTGTTGAATGGCTCATTAAATATTGCTTGGAGCTATCTCTATTTTCATTTGCACCGCCCCGATTGGGCCATGCTGGAGTGGTTGTTTTTATGGCTGAGCATCACTTGGCTGCTACAGGGTCTGTGGCGCGAGTCGCGGTGGGCCTCCGTGTTGGTGGTCCCCTACCTGCTGTGGGTCAGTGCGGCAGGTGTGCTCAACCACGACACCATCCTCTTGAATGGCCCATTTGTTCAGGCTTTGTGGCGACTTATCCCAGTGTCAACCTAGGGTATGCAAGAGGCGTTTTGGTATAACCCTAGAGCTGAGTCAGAATACGCAGCTTTATTTCGCCCTTAGGGGTAACTTTCATCGGAGACTTTTATGACCCGTCGTCGCGAATTCATTATTCAAATCAGCGCAGGTAGCGCCGCACTGTTGGCAGGCCGTGTTGCCTTTGCTGCTGACATGGTTGCAGAAACTGACCCTCAAGCAGGCGCTTTGGGCTACAAAGCTGATTCCAGCAAAGTCGACGCTAAGAAATTCCCCACCCATGCTGCCACCCAAAACTGTGGCAACTGCGCTTTGTTCCAAGGCAAGGCTGGCGAGAAAGCTGGCATGTGTCCCTTGTTTGCCGGCAAGCAAGTGTCCGCCGCTGGTTGGTGCAGCGCCTACGCCAAAAAAGGTTAATCCTTTCATTGGCTTGGGGCTGTTTTCAGCCTCAACAACAACCCCTGTGGCTTCGGGCCCAGGGGTTTTTTCTTGTGCAAAGCAGCAATAGGGTTTTGATAAATAAACTTCAAAAATTAAGGGGTTTACGCTTATTGTCTAAGTGAAATTAAAGACAGAGGATCAGGCCTCACCTTTTTTCATCACTACTCGGAGACAGCATGACAAAACCCACAGACAATGCAGTAACAACCAGCGCAGAAGCATCTGCCAAGCCTGAAAATCTTGCTCGCCGTGGCTTCTTAGCCAGCGCCGCTGCTGGTGTAGCCGCCGCGACGGCCAGTGTCACTGCCAGTGCCAACGACAAATTCCAGCAAGGCCGTGATTGGACGGGTAACCATCCTGTCACCTATCCTGAGCCTGCGTTTGAAGTGCTGGACAAGCGCTTCACTGGTCGCCAAGGCAATGCCACTTTGCAACGTATTTGGCACGGTCAAGGCCATGACGCCGCACTGTGGTGCGAAGGCCCCGTGTGGATGGGTGACTGGGGTAATTTGCTGTGGAGTGACATTCCTAACAACCGCGTGTTGCGTTGGAACGAAGAAAACGGCGCTGTCAGCACCTACATGAGTGACTCCGGCTACTCCAACGGCCACTCACGTGATATCCACGGCCGTTTGATCGCCATGGAACACGACACACGCCGTGTCCGTCGTCGCGAATACGACGGCACATGGACAACGTTGTGCGACAGCTTCGGCGGTAAGAAACTCAATGCCCCCAACGATGCAGCCACCACACCTGATGGTTCCATCTACTTCACCGACCCTGGCTACGGCATCATGGGCCCCTATGAAGGCCACAAAGCTGAGTTCGAATTGCCCACACGCGTGTACCGCATCGCGCCCGATGGCAAAGTCACCGTGGCAGCCGAAGGCCCCATGCGTCGTCCCAACGGCATTTGCTTCTCGCCTGATTTCAAGAAATGCTATGTGGTTGACACAGGCGCGACCGACGGTCCTGGCAACCCTGCCAACATCATCGTGTTTGATGTGAAAGACCAAAAACTCAGCAACCCCAAAGTGTTCGCCGACTTTGCACCTGGTTTCACCGACGGTATCCGTTGTGACACCGATGGCAATGTGTGGTGCGGCTGGGGTTGGGGCGGTATGGAAACCAACGGCGTTCGTGTCCATCACCCCGATGGCACTTTGTTGGCTTTCTTGCATACACCTGAAGTTATTGCCAACCTGTGCTTCGGCGGCACCAAGCGCAACCGTTTGTTCATGTGCGGTTCTACCTCCATTTACGCTTTGTATGTGAATGCACAAGGTCATGCCTTGAGCTAAACTGACCCTTAACCGGCGATGCTGGCCCCACAATGCGAAAGCGTTGTGGGGTTTTTTCATGGTGCAAGACCCTAGTGAATACCCTTAAGCGTCAACTTTAATTGACACACAACAGGGGCTTGGGCTTACATTAAAGGTAGCGCACGGTTGGCTAAAGAGGCAGTCAAATGAATTCATTGTTAGAAAGTATCCAGTCCCCCTCAGATTTGCGACGCTTGTCCTCTGCGCAGCTGCGACCCTTGGCGGACGAGTTGCGTTCGTTTTTGCTGGAAAGCGTGGCTAAAACAGGCGGCCACCTCAGTTCCAACCTCGGCACAGTCGAATTAACCGTCGCACTGCATTACGTTTTTAATACCCCCCACGATCGTTTGGTGTGGGACGTGGGTCATCAAACCTATCCGCACAAAATCCTCACCGGTCGCCGTGAGCGAATGAACACCTTGCGCCAGTTGAATGGCGTGGCAGGTTTTCCCAAGCGAGACGAAAGCGAGTTCGATGCTTTTGGTACCGCGCACTCTTCCACCAGTATTTCAGCCGCTTTGGGCATGGCCTTGGCGGCCAAGCAAAAGGGCGAGCAACGCCGTTGCGTGGCCATCATTGGCGATGGCTCCATGACCGCTGGCATGGCGTTTGAAGCCCTCAACAACGCGGGTGTGTCTGATACCAATTTGTTGGTTATCCTGAACGACAACGACATGTCCATCAGCCCTCCTGTCGGAGCGCTCAACCGCTATTTGGCGCAACTCATGAGCGGGCGTTTTTACTCGGCCGCCAAAGAAGTGGGCAAGCAAGTCTTGAAAAATGCGCCCCCTTTGTTTGACTTGGCAAGACGCTTTGAGCAACAAGCCAAAGGCATGGTCGTGCCGGCCACCTTGTTTGAAAAATTTGGTTTCAACTACATCGGCCCCATAGACGGCCACGACCTGGATTCATTGATTCCTACGCTCGAGAACATCAAGCATTTGCAAGGACCTCAGTTCTTGCACGTGGTCACCCGCAAAGGTCAAGGCTATAAGCTGGCAGAGGCCGACCCTATCGCCTACCACGGCCCCGGCAAATTCGACCCCCAAATAGGCTTGGTCCCGCCAACCACTGCGCCTAAGCAAACCTTCAGCCAAGTATTTGGCAACTGGTTGTGTGACATGGCCGCAGTTGACCCTAAATTGGTAGCCATCACACCCGCCATGCGAGAAGGCTCGGGCATGGTGGAGTTTCACCATCGCTTTCCCGACCGTTACCACGATGTAGGCATCGCCGAGCAACATGCGCTGACCTTTGCGGCGGGTTTGGCCTGTGAGGGCTTAAAGCCTGTGGTGGCGATTTACTCCACCTTCTTGCAACGTGCGTATGACCAGCTCATCCACGATGTGGCTTTGCAAAAGCTGCCCATGGTGTTGGCGCTGGACCGCGCAGGCATTGTGGGCGCCGACGGTCCTACCCACGCGGGTGTGTACGACATTCCTTTCCTGCGTTGCATACCCCAGGTGAGCATCGCTTGCCCAGCAGACGAAAACGAATGCCGCCTGTTGCTCAGCACCGCCCATGCACAAGACCATACCGTGGCTGTACGCTACCCTCGCGGTGCAGGTGTGGGCACGCCCATGAGCGCCGGCCTATCCACTTTGCCCTTTGGCAAAGGTGAAATGCGTCGCCAAGGCAAAGGTGTGGCAATTTTGGCGTTTGGCACCCTGCTGTACCCCGCGCTGCAAGCAGCAGAGCAACTCAATGCCAGCGTGGCCAATATGCGCTGGGCCAAGCCTTTGGATACCGAATTGCTGCTTCGCATCGCTGCCAGCCATGAGGCTGTGGTCACGGTGGAAGAGGGTGCTCTGATGGGTGGTGCAGGTTCTGCTGTGCTTGAAGCCTTGCAAGACGCAGGAATCACGATTCCAGTGTTGCGATTAGGTGTGCCTGATGTGTTCACCGAACATGGAGATCCGCAAAAAATTCTGTCTGCTTTAGGTTTGGATGCACAGGGAATAGAAGCCTCAGTTAAACAGCGTTTTGCCCAATTTATAAAAGCCACCGACGCGACAGCCAGCGCCAACTTAAAACTCGTAGGCTGATAAACTTCCTGCGCAATTTAACTACTCTTTGGAGACAAGCATGGACCGTCGTTCCGCTCTTAAAAACGCTGGCATCTTAGGCGTGCTGGCTGCTGGCACCGCACCCGCGGTGCATGCGCAAGCTGCTATCCGTTGGCGCTTAGCTTCTAGCTTCCCCAAGTCACTGGACACCATTTACGGTGCCGCCGAAACCTTTGTGAAAAAGGTGGGCGAACTCAGCGGCGGTAAATTTGTCATTTCATCCCATGCGGCAGGCGAACTCATGCCTCCGTTTGGCGTGGTTGATGGTGTTCAAAGTGGCACCGTTGAAGTGGCACACACTGCACCGTATTACTTTTTCGGCAAAGACGAAACTTTCGCTTTGGGTTGCGCCATTCCTTTTGGCTTGAACAGTCGCCAAATGACATCGTGGATGTTTCAAGGCAATGGTTTGAAGCTCATGCGTGAGTTTTACAAGCAATACAACATCGTCAACTTCCCCGGCGGTAACACCGGCGTGCAAATGGGTGGTTGGTACCGCAAGGAAGTCAAATCTGTCGCTGACATCAAAGGATTGAAATTCCGCGTGGGGGGGTTTGCAGGCAGAGTCATCGAGCGCATGGGCGGTGTGCCACAAAATATCCCTGGCGGTGAAATTTACCAAGCCCTAGAAAAAGGCACCATCGATGCCGCTGAGTGGATCGGACCTTACGATGATCAAAAACTGGGCTTCAACAAAGTGGCACCGTTTTACTACTACCCTGGCTGGTGGGAGGGTGGTCCCGAGTTAGATATCTTCATCAACGACAAGGCCTACAACAGCTTGTCGGCAGAAAACAAAGCCATTGTGGAATGCGCTGCGGCCTACGCCCACGTGGAATGCCAGGCCAAATACGATGCTCGCAACCCTGTCGCACTTAAGCAATTGGTAGCAAGCAAAACCAAGGTACTGCCTTTCCCCAAAGACTTGATGGACTTGGCATTTAAGGAGTCCATGGCTTTGTACGATGAACTCAGTGCTAAAAACCCCAATTGGAAAAAAGTCTACGAAGACTATTCCTCTTTCCGTCGCGAACAAAACCTGTGGTTCCGCTTTGCAGAATCCTCGTTTGATCGCTATATGCAAAGTGTCAAACTCTAAAAGGATTCCATGTCTCTCTCTATGTACCAGGCCAGCGTGCCACGCATCGTCAATATGTTGACGAACTTAGACCATCTGCTGGACAAGGCTTTGGTACATATTGAAAGCAAAAAATGGAACGAAGCTGCATTAACGCAATTTCGCCTTTACCCCGATATGCTTCCCATGACACGGCAGGTGCAAATTGCCTGTGACACTGCCAAAGGCGTGGTGGCAAGATTGGCGGGTGTGGAGATACCAGCTTTTGAAGACAATGAAGTGAGCTTTGCTGACCTGAAGCAACGTATCGCTAAAACCCTTGCATTTGTGAATGGCTTCAGCGCAGCGCACATCGACGGCAGTGAAGACAAAGACATTGTGACCAAACGTGGTGAGGTGGAAACCCACTACAAAGGCATGCAGTTTTTACTCAACCACGCTATGCCCAATATTTATTTCCACGTCACAACCGTGTACGCCATCCTCAGGCACAACGGGGTTGAGATAGGTAAACGAGACTACTTAGGCAAGGTGTAAAAAAAGCCCCGCAAGGGGCTTTTTTCATGGCGAGGGATGACTCCTGCGTCAAGGTTTCTTAGCTGCGTCCTTGTCCATGGCGTCTTGCATCAACTTCATGGGGTCGTCGGCGGGTGCTTCGCTACCGGTGGTCGCTGGTGTGGCGGTCGCATTGGAATCTTCACCTTGGCTGGCGTTAAGCATCTCGGTTTGCACCTGATCCATGTTCAGCGTGTCTTCTTTGTCCAAGCCGCTGGAGACGATGCCAGGGAAGGCAATGATGAGTCCGACCATGATGATTTGAATGATCACAAAGGGCACGGCACCCCAATAAATTTGTCCGGTCGTGACTGGCTCAATCGTCTTTTGTGTGGTCTTGTCAAAGTAGGCTTTGATAGGGGCCACGCTGCGCAAATAGAACAGGGCGAACCCAAACGGGGGGTGCATGAACGAGGTCTGCATATTCACGCCCAACAACACGCCAAACCAAATCAAGTCGATGCCCAGCTTTTCGGCCACGGGGCCAATCAGGGGTACCACAATGAATGAGAGCTCAAAGAAGTCCAAGAAGAAGGCCAAGAAAAAGATCAAGATATTGACCACAATCAAAAAGCCCAATTGACCGCCAGGCAAGCTGCTGAGTAAATGTTCAACCCACTTGGGTCCATCTACGCCTTGGAATACCAAGCTAAAGACGGTGGAGCCAATCAAGATGAACACCACAAAGCTGGCGAGTTTGGTGGTGCTGGTCAAGGCTTGTTTGAGCAAACTCATGCTTAAACGGCCCCGCACACTGGCCATGATGATGGCCCCCAGTGCGCCCATGGCGCCGCCCTCTGTAGGGGTGGCAATGCCCAAGAAAATGGTTCCCAACACCAAGAAGATCAACAACAAAGGCGGTATCAACACAAAGGTGACGCGCTCGGCGATGTTCGATAGCAGTTTCAAACGAAGGGTTTTGTTCAACACCGCCAACACAAAGGCCAGCAACACACCTGCGCACAATGCCACCACAATGGTTTCGTCTGTGGGGGGATTAACGCCTGAAACACCTTTCACATACGACACGATAGCGGGGTAGTTCTGCGCCAACGTGATAGCGCACCCTGCACTGACGATGGTCAGAAAGAGCAGCGATAGCAAACCTGATTTGCCATTGTCTTCACGTATGGTTCTGGCTTCCAAGGGAAGGGCGGGTGCCCAGCTGGGTTTGAAGATGGCGATCAAGATCACATAACCCACATACATGGCGGTGAGCATGAAGCCAGGCACAAATGCACCCTTGTACATCTCACCCACGCTGCGCCCGAGTTGGTCAGCCAAAATAATCAGCACCAATGAGGGTGGAATGATTTGTGCCAAGGTTCCCGAAGCGGCAATCACCCCTGAGGCCAAGCGTCTGTCGTAGCCATAGCGCAGCATGATGGGTAAAGAAATCAAGCCCATAGAAATGACAGACGCAGCCACCACGCCGGTGGTAGCGGCCAACAAAGCACCCACAAAAATGACCGCAAATGCCAGACCACCACGCACCGGTCCAAACAGCTGGCCGATGGTGTCCAGCAAGTCTTCTGCCATGCCGCTGCGCTCAAGAATCAGTCCCATCAAAGTAAAGAAAGGAATGGCCAGCAAGGTGTCGTTTTGCATGATGCCAAAGATGCGCAAAGGCAAGGCTTGCAGCAAGGCTTCAGGCAAGACACCCAGTTCCACGCCGATGAAGCCAAAGAACAAGCCGCAAGCGCCCAAGCTGAAGGCGACAGGAAAACCCATCAACAAAAAGACAATGAGGCCCACAAACATGATGGGAGCCAGGTTGTGAATAAATAGTTCCATGGTGATACTTTCCTGTCTCAGGCCTGTTGTTGGGCTTTGGCTTCAGCCAGTTTGCGAATTTCTTCGGCCAGCAACTCTTCGGCGCTCTTTTCGTCTTTCTTCAAAGTGGGGTCTTCGATCAGACCTTGCAAAAATGCAACGCGCTTGATCAATTCAGATATGCCTTGCAACCAGAGCAAACCAAATCCCAAAGGAATCATGGCGTACACCGGCCAGCGGATCAGTCCACCTGCGTTGGATGACATTTCATTGCTGATGTAGCCCTTGATGAAGAACGGAATGCCAAACCACAAAATGGCAGAGCACATGGGCAGTAAAAATACTGCAAAACCAAAAATGTCGATTTGCGTTTGGGTGCGACGCGAAAAGCGTGAATACACCACGTCAATTTTCACGTGCTCATTGTTGAGCAAGGTGTAGGCAGAGGCCAGCAAGAACGAAGCAGCAAAAAAATACCACTGCACTTCAAGAAAAGCATTGGAGCTGGTGTTGAAAATTTTTCGAACCAAGGCGTTGATGGCGCTGACCAAGGTGGCCACCAAAATCAACCAAATCACATATTTGCTAAGCCAGGTATTAAGACGGTCTATGCCGCTTGAAAAACCCATCAGTGCGCCCATGGCAGTCTCCCGAAAATGAATGGGCGATTGTAAAGGCGCAGGACTAGTGCTTGGGACCCGTACGTGACAGTTTGCGGTACAAAGTGGCGCGACTGATGCCCAGGGTTTTTGCCGCTTGTGCCACGTTGCCGCGCGATAAATCAATGGCTTTTCTAATCATGGCTGATTGCAATTGCTGCAAGGGACCGGTGGCATTCATTTGAGGAACTTGCTCGCAGGCCTGATGGATGCAGGGGCGAGCTTGTAAATGCAAACCACTCCATAAAGGCACATCCACATATTGATCGGTCATGGCCGCATCGAACAACAGCGTCCAAGGCAGGGCGAACACATCGCTTGCATGCAAGGGTTTTCCTGGGGTGGGGTAAAGGTTCAGCATTTCACGCGCCAGCATATTGGCGCCCAATACCTCGCCTTCGCTGCTGAGTAAAACCAAACCATCGTTGTCGTCGCCCATCAACCGGCCAGGCCAGTTCAAGCGTAACAACAGGTCATGCGCTTGACGCAGCAACAAAGCATTGCCAATGGTTCTGGCAGACAAGGCCGCCAAGTGCATCAGTTCAGGTCGCTCGGTGGTGTTGATGCCAGTGAGGTCAAGCATGCCAATGCAATCGCCTTGGGGTCCCCAAATAGGCGCACCCGCACAGCTGTACACCGAGGTGTCGCGGAAGAAATGTTCGCCTCGGTGCAACCACACGGGCTTGAGTTCAGAAAGTGCAGCGCTGATGGCGGTGGTGCCGACCGACTGTTCTGATAAATCGACACCTACGCGGGCAATGGCATTGACGCGTTTGTCATGTCGATCGATACTGCCGCCCACATCCAGAACCACGCCTTGGGCATCGGTGAGCAACGCAAAAAAAGAGGTGCCCGCAATGGCGCGACACAGACGTTCAATTTCGGGTTGGGCAGCTTGTACAAAGTCACGCTGAAGATCGAGGGTGCGTGTGATGTGCGCCGCAGAGACGGCATCAAAAGCCACGCTGTAGTCGGGATGCAAACCGTTATGCAAACAACGCCGCCAGCTGTTCGCAATCCAGTTGGGTAACAAAGGACTGGATTCTTCACCTTCAAAGAGCACGGCATGCCGTGCTTGCTCAAGAAGGCCGAGTCGATCTGAAGTGCTGACTGCTGTATTCATCAGAGTCGAACTGTGTGTCACACGACTGACAGCGGGCTTACCGTGCCCATAGCAAACCCACAGTTTTGATGCCGGCGATGGTGAGTACCAACGAGCCAACTAAGTGTAAACCCGCGGTAAAGGCGGCTAAGGCAAAACGCGATTGCATCAACATGCCCACAACCTCTGCGCTGAAAGAAGAAAAAGTAGTGAGCGCTCCCAAAAAACCTGTGATCAACAACAAGCGCCATACCGGGTCCAGGTCGGGCAAGGCTTGAAACACCGCCACACACACACCGATAAGGTAGCCGCCAATCAGGTTGGCATACAACGTACCCCAAGGCAGAGTGCCGCCCAGGTTGAACAACAGACCCAGTTGCCAACGGGCCAACGCGCCTAGACAGGCACCGATACAAATAGCAATGACTGCGCTCATGGTGGTGTGGGAGGCATACGGATGCACCATTATCCAGTGCTTGGCAAAGCGTGGTTTAATTTTCCATATGCAAGTTAATCAAGATGATCAGCGCTGGCAATTTTGGATTGACCGAGGAGGTACCTTCACGGACATCGTGGCCCGTGACCCTTGGGGTCAATTGCATACCCATAAATTACTGAGCCAAAACCCACTGTTGTATGCCGATGCTGCGGTTCAAGGCATCCGCGAGTTATTAGGCCTGCATGCCCATGAAGCTGTGCCAGCACACCTCATCAGCAGTGTTCGCATGGGCACCACTGTGGCCACCAATGCCTTGCTTGAACGCAAGGGCGAGCCGACCTTGCTGGTCACGACACATGGGTTTCGTGATGTGCTGCGCATTGCTTACCAAAACCGTCCTCGCTTATTTGACAGACACATTGTGTTGCCAGAGATGCTCTACAGCGAGGTCATCGAAGCCCATGAGCGCATGGGCGCACATGGGGATTGCATTCAAGCCTTAGACCTCAACACGCTGCAAGCCGATTTGCAACAAGCCTTTGACAAAGGCTTGCGCAGTGTGGCGATTGTGTTTTTGCATGGCTACCGTTACACCGAGCATGAACAGCAAGCCGCCGACTTGGCTAAGACCGTGGGTTTTACCCAAATCAGCACCTCGCACCAAACCAGCCCTTTGATGAAAATGGTCAGTCGCGGCGACACCACCGTGGTCGATGCGTATTTGTCACCTATCTTGCGCCGCTATGTCGATCAATTGGCGCAGCAGATGCCAGGTGTGCCCATCTTGTTCATGCAGTCGTCAGGCGGTTTGGTGGATGCACAAGCCTTTCAAGGCAAAGATGCAATTTTGTCGGGACCCGCTGGCGGCATCGTCGGCATGGCCAAAACCGCTGACATGGCCTTTGCACATGGCGATGGGCTTGAGGGCGCTACACAAGTCATTGGCTTTGACATGGGTGGCACTTCGACGGATGTCAGCCATTACGCGGGGGAGCTTGAACGCGAGTTTGATACGCAAGTTGCCGGTGTGCGAATGCGTGCACCCATGTTGCACATCCACACGGTGGCGGCAGGTGGCGGATCGCTGTTGCAATTTGATGGATCACGTTTTCGGGTGGGACCTCAAAGCGCAGGTGCAGACCCAGGACCCGCGTGTTACCGCAAAGGCGGCCCGCTGACCGTGACCGACGCCAATGTGCAACTGGGCAAACTGCAACCTGCCTACTTCCCTGCTGTATTTGGCCCCCAAGGTGACCAAGCTTTGGATGCGCAAGTGGTTGCACAAGGGTTTGCTCACCTGTCGCAACTGGTAGGCAAAACACCCGAAGAAGTTGCCGAAGGTTTTGTGCATATCGCGGTTCAGCAAATGGCGCATGCTGTTCAAAAAATTTCAGTGGCTCGAGGCTATGACGTCACCGCCTACACCTTGCAGTGCTTTGGGGGTGCAGGCGGACAGCACGCCTGTGCAGTGGCTGATGCACTGGGTATGTCAAAGATTTTGATTCACCCCATGGCTGGTGTGTTGTCGGCCTATGGCATGGGCTTGGCAGCGCAAAGTTTGATCAAAGAACTAGCGCTGGAAAAAACCTTGCAAGACTCGCTGTGGCCCGAGTTGCGCAATACCCTGTCAGAGTTGGCTGTTCAAGCACAAACCGCTTTGCAAAATCAAATCATCGGTGGTGGCGAGTTGCACACTCGGGAGAGGGTGCATATTCGCTATGCAGGCACCGACTCAGCCTTGATGGTGCCCATGGGAAGTCTGCAAGAAGTGAAGCAAGCATTTGAAGAAGCCTATCTGCGGCGCTTTGCTTTCATCATGTCTGACAAAGCTTTGGTGGTGGAAGCTGTATCGGTTGAAGCCGTGCTGGCGGGTGAACCTATGCCGGAGAAGCTGCAAGACCTTCTTCCTTCACGTGGTAGACCAGCGCATACATCCACGCGTATGTACTTGAACGGGGCGTGGCAAGAAGCTGCCTTGGTACGACGGGAGGACATGCAAGCAGGCGATGTGCTGACGGGTCCCGCGCTGGTGGTGGAACGTCATGCCACCATCGTCATCGAGATGGGTTGGCAAGCCAAGTTGACGGCACTGAACCATCTGGTGTTGCAACGCATCACGCCGCGACAAACTGCCTTTGCTGCGGGTACCTCGGTGGACCCTGTGCAACTCGAGGTGTTTAACAACCTGTTCATGAACATTGCCGAGCAAATGGGTTTGCAATTACAAAACACGGCTCACTCGGTCAACATCAAAGAGCGTTTGGATTTTTCATGCGCTCTTTTCAATCAGCAAGGTGAGTTGATTGCCAACGCGCCGCATATGCCTGTGCATTTGGGCTCCATGGGTGAGAGCATCAAAACAGTGATACGTGATAACGCTGGACGTATGCAGGCA
This sequence comes from Comamonadaceae bacterium, assembly GCA_947455935.1. Lineage (GTDB taxonomy): Bacteria > Pseudomonadota > Gammaproteobacteria > Burkholderiales > Burkholderiaceae_C > Limnohabitans. The sequence goes on along the minus strand of CANGPV010000012.1, from coordinate 8,122 downwards.
GGCGATGTGTATGTCTTGAACGACCCCTACCACGGCGGTACCCATTTACCCGATGTGACCGTCATCACGCCGGTGTACCTAGATGGCTTAGACCAACCTTCGTTTTATGTGGGCTCGCGTGGCCACCATGCTGATATTGGTGGCATTTCGCCGGGTTCCATGCCCCCGTTCTCCACCACCATTGACGAAGAGGGTGTGCAAATCCAAAACTTCAAATTGGTGGAAAAAGGTGTCTTGCGTGAAGCAGCCATGTTGGCTTTGCTGCAAAGCGGTGCCTATCCCAGTCGCAACCCTGCACAAAACATGGCTGACTTAAAAGCGCAAATTGCCGCCAACGAAAAAGGCGCGCAAGAGTTAAGTCGCATGGTGGCGCATTACAGCTTGCCCGTGGTGCAGGCTTATATGCAGCATGTGCAAGACAACGCCGAAGAAGCCGTGCGCCGTGCCATCACCCGTTTGGCCAAGCGGTTTGGCGACGATACGCGTCGCAGCTTTAGCTTTCCACTGGACAACGGTGCTTTGATACAAGTGCAGGTGCATATCGATGCGTCTGCACGCAGCGCAGTGATTGATTTCACAGGTACCTCGCCCCAGCAAACCAATAACTTCAATGCGCCCCGTGCTGTCTGCATGGCAGCGGTGTTGTATGTGTTTCGTACCTTGGTGGAAGACGACATTCCATTGAATGCGGGTTGTTTAAAACCCATTCACGTCATCATTCCTGAAGGTTGCATGCTCAACCCCTTGCCACCTGCATCCGTGGTGGCGGGCAATGTGGAGACATCAAGCTGCATCACCAACGCGCTGTACGGTGCTTTGGGTGTGATGGCGGGCAGCCAACCCACCATGAACAATTTCACCTTTGGCAACGATACCTACCAGTATTACGAAACCATTTCGGGGGGCAGCGGCGCTGGTCCTGTGTTTGACGAGAGCGGTATGGCCTGTGGAGGTTTTGCAGGCACATCGGTCGTGCAAACCCATATGACGAATTCACGTTTGACAGATCCCGAGGTCTTGGAGTTTCGCTTTCCTGTGCGATTGCTGTCTTACAGTTTGCGCCATGGCTCAGGTGGACAAGGCAAGTATGGAGGGGGTGATGGTGGCCAAAGGCGTATTCAGTTTTTAGAGCCCATGACAGCGGGCATTCTCTCCAACGGGCGTGTGTACCCAGCTTTTGGTTTAGCTGGGGGCGGGGCGGGGCAACCAGGTATCAACCGGGTGGTTCGTGCCGATGGCGAGGTGCAGATCTTGGGACATATCGACCAAGTGCAAATGCAAGTGGGTGATGTGTTTGAGATCCATACGCCAGGCGGCGGTGCTTACCTTGATGCTTGAGCTAGGTACGCTGAAGAACCATTGGTATTCAGCCAGTTCGGCTGCAGCACCTCAGCGTTTTGAGGTGGTGGACGACAGTTGTAACGCAGACAAAGCTTATCGCTTGGCATGTGCAGGAACAGCCGTGCTTTGGCAGGGAGACTTTCAGCAAGCCAAGCAATTGCTGCAAGCGCTGACGCGTCGTGTCCATCGTCCCGTAAGGTCTCAGACCTCGACCAACGCCATGCCGCAAGCCTTTCATGCTTACCGCATGGCGCAAGCGCAGCGAGCACGCATCCTATCGATGGTGACCTTGACCATCGAAGCTGATTACCGTATTGCGCTGCGCAGAGCGCCCGATGTCAAAGAGGCTCTGCAAAGTGCTTGGGGGCCCGCAACGGCAGCGGTGAGGGTGGTGGCTGTGCGGGAGTTGCTGGGCATCATCAGTGCTTACGAATGGCAGCGCAAAGGTGTACCTATCGAGGTGCAAGGACTTGACCGTTTCTTTATCCATCCTCACTACGGCGTATTTGCACCTGTGCGCAGCGAATATCTGGATGTGTTGGCGCAATCGCCCTTGCCATCCAATGAGTTGGCATGGGATATAGGCACGGGGTCGGGTGTGGTTGCTGCGCTGTTGTTGATGCGAGGCGTCAAGCGGGTCATAGCGACTGACAGCAGTGAACGTGCCGTGCGTTGTGCGTCTGACAACTTGCAGCGCTTAGGTTTATCCGACAGAGCGCAGGTACAGATAGATGATGTGTTTCCAGCGGGTCAGTCACCCTTGATTGTGTGCAACCCACCCTGGTTACCTGGCAAAGCCACCTCCTTGTTGGAGCAGGCGATTTATGACCCTCAAAGCCGCATGTTGCGTACTTTCCTCTCTGGTGTAGCGACCCATCTATCCCCGGGGGGTGAGGCTTGGTTGCTGCTGTCTGATCTGGCCGAACACTTCAATTTGCGCACCCGCGAGGAATTGTTGCAATGGATTGCGGATGCAGGACTGCAGGTCTTGGGACGATTGGACATTCGTCCGCGCCACCCTAAAGTCAGTGACAGTTCGGACGCATTGCATACAGCGCGGTCTCAAGAGCTGACCTCGTTATGGCGCTTGGGTGTGAGGGCCGCATAATCGGTCTATGCGAAAAAATTTCCCCTTGCACATCGATGGACGTCACCCGGATAGGGTGCTGGATGCTGTCAAACACGAGGTACGTAAATACCTCAAACGTGAACGTCGACGCGATCTACCCGAAGGCGTGGACTTTTGGGACTTCGATTGCAAATGCGGTTTGCAAGCCAGTGATGCCGACGTGGTGCATGTGGCTGCTTTGATAGCTGCTATCGATGCCTTAGCCAAAGCAGAGGCCAAGTCTGTGTATGTAGAAATATTGGCCAAGCATGGCAAGCGCTCGCCCAAGCCCGAAGTGGTTTTGCTTGCGCACCCCGAGGATGATTTACCCGAGTAGGCCCACAGGATGACTAGCATGTTGCAAGGTTTGCGAATTGTGGTTACCCAAGCCGAAGACTTCATGGGCCCAGCGCTGTGTGAAGCTTTGCGTGCACATGGGGCAATAGTGTTGGCGGATACCCGGTCATTGATTGCGCCCGATGCCCCAGCACAGTTGGTGCAAAGCCATGGACACATCGATGTCTTGGTCGCTAACTTGGCCATGTCTGCACCTTCTACCCCCGCTGCTGAAGTCAAAGATGCCGAATGGACTGAGGTGTTTGACATCATGGTTCATCCCTTGCCCAGGCTGCTCAAAGCCCTGTTGCCGCAGATGCAGCTTCGCGGCAAGGGCAAGTTGTTGGTCATGGGCAGTGCCAGTGCCTTGCGAGGCATGAAGCGAGCTTCTAGCTACAGCGCAGCACGGGGAGCCCAACTGTCTTGGGTGCAAGCCGTGGGTGTGGAGTTGGCGCCTTTGAACATTCAAGTCAACGCCATTGCGCAAAACTTTGTCGAGAACCCCACGTATTTTCCGCCCGAGGTTCAGGTCAATCCTCGCTTTATAGAGCGACTGCAACGTGAAGTTCCCTTGGGTCGGTTGGTGAAAGCCCACGAGGATGCAGAGTTCGCTGCGTATTTATGCTCAGACAAGGCAGATTGTTTTGTGGGTCAAGTCTTCCCCGTCTGTGGCGGTTGGGTACAGCGCTGAATCAATCTTGCAGCGCCATCAGGTTGTTCACCAAGGCCGTATGAAAGCGTTGCGGGTTTTGCATTTGAGGGGCATGGCCTAAATCGGGAAACAGCACCAGCCTAGCGCCGGGTATGGTCTTGGCCGTGCGTCTGGCCAACTCGGGGTACAAACCCATGCGGGCTTTCAATTCGGGCGAGACCAGGTCTTTGCCAATGGCCGTGTTGTCCTTTTCACCTATCAACAGCAGCGTAGGTACTTTGAGCAAAGGAAATTCGTAGACCACGGGTTGATTGACAATCATGTCGTAGAGCAGGGCTGAATGCCAAGCCACTGTTTGTTTGTCTGGCCCACGAAACATACCTGCGATCATTTGAACCCAAGGTTCGTATTCGGGCTTCCATTCGTTGACGTAATAAGTGCTTCGCTCATAGTTGCGTATGCGCTCATCGGTCACTTGCAATTCACGTTGGTACCACTGGTCAACGCTTAAGCTGGGCACACCCATGGCTTTCCAATCCTCTAAGCCAATCGGGTTGACCATCACCAATTGTTTCACCGCATCGGGAAACATCAAGGCGTATCGGGTGGCCAACATGCCACCCGTCGAATGGCCAATGACAGTGGTTTGTGAAATACCTAAGGAGGCCAGCAACGCATGGGTGTTGTGCGCCAGTTGCTGAAAGCTGTATTGGTAGGCTGCAGGTTTGCTGGATTTACAAAAACCAATTTGATCGGGAACGATGACCCGAAATCCATATTGCTGCAGCACCTCGTAAGTGGACTGCCAAGTGGCGGCGCAAAAATTTTTGCCATGCAACAACACAGCCACATGGCCATTGGGTTTGGCTGGACGTATATCCAAGTAAGCCATGTGCATGGCTTGTTGCTGCGAGGTGAAAGTAAAGTGTTGAACGGGCGCGGGGTAGTCAAACCCTTGAAGCTCGCCGCCATAGATGGCTTCTTGCGCTTGCCCCAGAAGCGCCCATGAACATGCCAACAGGGCAAGCCATGAGCGAGTGTTCATCATGGTTGAGAAACCAAACGAAACACTTTGCCGGTATTACCAAAGGGGCCCATACCTTCATGGGTTAACACATAAATTTCACCGCTGCGGTCTTCGGCCAAGCTGATCACCCGACTGTCTAGTTGCATGAGTTTTTCAAGCGGCCATTGCTTGTCGCTTTGCAATTGAGGTGTGGCGATAAAGAGTTGTCCTGAGGCTTGCTTGAAAGATGCGCTCCAATCTGCCACCACCAATTTTCCTTGCAACAAGGGAATAGCTGCACCGCGGTACATACGCACGCCCGTCACGGCGGTTCCAACGCCTTTGATATTGAGCGCAGAAGAGTCGGGATGGTTGACTTGCATATTGGCGTACTCGACAACCGGCATGACCAAAGGCTCGCCACCTGCACCTTGACGAGGGCACTGCGCAGGTGGTTTACGCGGCTGCAGGCGATCCACGCAATGCGACGCTTCGATCAAAGGCCAGCCGAAATTACCAGGACGCTTCACTTTGTAAGCAGCCTCCCACAAAGTCTCGGCAATGGCTGTGACGTACAAGTCGCCGCTGCCATTTCGGTCAAATGCCATGCGGTAAGGATTACGAAATCCCCAGGCCCAAATTTCAGGTCGACCTTGTGAGGCATTCAAGGGGTTGCCGTTGGGAATGGCATAGCCTGGATAACCATGGTCCACATCGATACGCAAAATTTTGCCGTACAAGCTGTGCTTGTCTTGCGCCATCAAGTCCCACAACAAACCTTCGGCAGGTACGTTAAAGGCTTCCCAAATGACAGACTTGCCAAATCCATGGGACGCCCCGCTGTCGCCCAAACCAATGAACAACATGCCATCTGGCCCAAATGCCAAGGCACCGCCGTTGTGTTTGCGACTGGGCCAGTCTTGAACAATGAGCGCACGTTCAGTGGCCAGATCGACAGGCGCCACGCTATGAGGCTTGGTGGTGAATTCCGACACGCGGCGCGTGTGGTTCCAATTTTGAGGTGCAGTGTCTCGCAGCGGGGCTGAATACGACACAAAGAAACGTCCGTTACGGACAAACTGTGGGTGCAAAGCAAAACCCAACAAGCCGCGTTCTTCAAAATCATTTTGCAAAGAGAACATGCGACTGCGCAAATCTAAGAAAGGTTCGGGCAGTATGTTTCCATCTGGCATCAAGACTTTGACCAAGCCATCTTGCTGCACCACCAGCATGCGACCGCTGCCATCGGGCAGCTCTTCCAGATGCACAGGCGCAGTGAGGTCTTGGGCCAGCAATTGCAGTTTTAAATTTTGAGCTTGAACCGTTGCGACCAATGAACATATCAGCAAATAGGTCGCTAACAAGAGACGAAAAAACTTCATGACAACAACATTCCTTTTGTTTCGATGAATTTCACCACATCTGATAAGCCCATTTGTGTTTTAAGGTTGGTCATGACATAAGGTTTGACACCTTGGTGACTGGCACGCATACGCTCGGTGTCCGATTGCATGATGTCTAAGTTAGCGCCAACATGCGGGGCTAAATCGGTTTTGTTGATGATGAACAAATCACTTTTGGTGATGCCTGGCCCTCCTTTGCGCGGAATTTTTTCGCCAGCCGCCACATCGATCACATAGATGGTCAGGTCGCTGAGTTCGGGGCTGAAGGTGGCAGCCAAGTTATCTCCGCCGCTTTCCACAAACACCACGTCGGCGTTGGGGAATTTTTCTAACATGCGGTCAATAGCCTCTAAGTTGATAGAGGCATCTTCGCGTATGGCCGTGTGCGGGCACCCGCCAGTTTCTACGCCCATGATGCGCTCGGCAGGCAAAGCCCCGCTGATGGTCAGCAAGCGTTGATCTTCTTTGGTGTAAATATCGTTGGTGATGGCGATGAGGTCATAGTTATCACGCATGGCTTTGCATAGCATTTCCAGCAAAGTGGTTTTGCCAGAACCCACAGGCCCGCCAATGCCAACACGAAGAGGTGGGAGTTTTTTGCTGCGGTTAGCGATGTGATGAAGAGGTGTGTTCATGATCGGAAAAGTCTGGAGTACTGGGTTTCGTGACGCGCTGACAGTATCGCCAATCGCGGGCTAAATGCTTGGCATTGTTCAAAAGGTAAGTGCATGGCGTGATCGACGGCTTGGGGAATGTCAGCGCTTAGAGCTGCCAATAAGCGTTGACCACTCAGCTGCCCCAAGGGTACCGATTTGATGGCGGCTTGCACCATATTCTCGGACCAACCAAAAGCTGCAGTCATCAAGCCACTTCGAAGGGGAACGCCATGGGTAGATAAGGCCAATGCAAACACCATGGGCCATGTGGGGGGCAACTTGTCGCAGGTGGTCATACGTTCAGCGTCTGCACCAGCCTGGTTGCGTAACCAGATCAACAGCGATCGGCCCATTTGCTCGGTTTGTAAACGCATCTCGAAGGTTTCGCGGGTTTGCATCACCCAATCGTTAAGTTGTTTCAAACGCTGCGTGTCATGGTTTTGCCACGCGGGGATGGCCAATGCCACGATGGGTAGTTCGCTGCGAGCCTGCACCAGATGCAGTTGATCCAGTAACCATGCTTGTGCTGAAGCTTCGTCATGCACCAACTGGTGCGCAACAGCAGCCTCTAAGCCCTCGGAATATGAAAATCCACCCACCGGCAAAGCAGGTGACGCCAGTTGCAGCAAGCGCAATAAATAAATGGGGTCAGATTCCAATTAATGTCCGTGGTCGTGCGCATGATCTTGGCCATGGTGATGCCCACCCCCATGCTCGCCATAAGCACCGTTTTCGGGCTCGAAACTTTCACTCACCTCGTTGACGATGAGGTGCATGGCGCGCAGCATGTCGGCCAGCACATGGTCGGGTTCGATTTTCAAGTGATCGGCTTGCAACTCAATGGGCACATGGCGGTTGCCCAAGTGGTAGGCGGCGCGGGTCAAGTCAAACGGCGTGCCGTGCGCTGTGCAATGGGTGATGCGCAACACGGCTTGGTCTGCCGCCCGTACTATGAGCAGCGAGCCGTCTTCACCCACCAGTACATCGCCACCGCGCACCACTTGGCCGCGCTGCAAAAACACACCCACTTGGCGACCCGCGCTATCGGTGGATTCAAAGCGGCTTTTTTGTCGCACATCCCAGTCCAAGGTGATGGACGCTGCGCGTTTGAGCAATGCAGGGGCCAGGCCGTGGCCTTGTCGGATGAGTTTGGAGAAATGGATCATGTTGATTTAATTGGAATCTGACCCCAAATAAAAATCAGAACAAGAAATAGCGCTGCGCCATGGGCAGCACGCTGGCGGGTTCGCAGGTGAGGAGTTGCCCATCGGCCCGCACCGCATAGGTTTGGGCGTCCACATCCATGTGCGGCGCGTAGTCGTTATGCAGCATGTGGCGCTTACCAATGCCGCGGATGTTTTTCACCGCGCTCAAGGTTTTGTGCAGGCCATAGCGTTCACCAATGCCGCCAGCCAATCCCGCTTGCGACACAAAGCTGAGTGAACCCCGATGCAATGCCCCGCCAAAGGCGCCAAACATGGGGCGGTAGTGCACCGGTTGTGGCGTGGGGATGGACGCATTGGGGTCGCCCATGGCGGCCATGGCGATGAAGCCGCCCTTCATGATGATGAAGGGTTTCACGCCAAAAAATGCCGGTTTCCACAGCACGATGTCGGCCCA
>CANGPV010000011.1 GCA_947455935.1 Comamonadaceae bacterium | reverse complement strand
TCGTCGAGCATGACATTCCTGTGGTGATGGATTTGTCCGACAAGATCGTGGTGCTGGACTTCGGTCGAAAAATTGCCGAAGGCCCCCCCCAACAAGTCCAAAACGACCCCGCTGTGATCGCCGCCTATTTAGGCGCTGAGCACTGATTCTTCTTTTTTTTATTTTTTGATCGGATACCTACCCATGAGAGAAGCTGTCATCGTGTCTACCGCCCGCACCGGCATTGGCCGAGCCTTCAAAGGCTCTTTGAACCACACCAAGTCGCCCAGTCTGTTGGGCCACGTCATTGCCCAAGCTGTGCAACGTGCTGGCATTGAAGGCTCGGAAGTGGAAGACGTGGTCATGGGCACCGTGCTCACCTCCGGTACGGCAGGCATGAATTTGGCAAGAAACGCCGCTTTGGCTGCAGGCTTGCCGGTGACGGCGCCAGGTCAAACCATGGACCGCCAATGTGCGTCCGGTTTGATGGCGATTGCCACGGCTGCCAAACAAGTGATGGTCGATGGCATGCAGGTGGTGGTGGCCGGTGGTCAAGAAAACATCACCGCTGAGCAAAAGGCCTATTTCGAAAGCGCCATGGCAGGAAAAGACGCAGCACTTGAACAACGCGTTCCCCATGTGTACATGCCCATGCTGCAAACCGCTGAGTTTGTTTCTCGCAAGTACAGCATCAGCCGTGAAGCACAAGACCTGTATGCCTTGCAGTCGCAACAGCGCACAGCGGCAGCACAACAAGCGGGTCGGTTTGACCAAGAGATTGTGTCATTTTCAACCCAGATGGCCGTGGCCGACAAAGCCACCGGCGTCATCAGTTACAAAGACGTGGTGCTGAACAAAGACGAGAGCAACCGTCCTGACACAGTGCTGGAAGGTTTGACTTCGCTCAAGCCCGTCATTGAAGGGGGCGTGGTCACTGCTGGCAACGCCAGCCAGTTGTCCGATGGCGCCAGTGCTTGCGTGGTGATGGATGCGGGTTTGGCACAACGCCGTGGCTTGCAAGCTTTGGGTATTTACCGCGGCATGACTGTGGCCGGTTGTGCCCCCGAAGAAATGGGCATAGGTCCCATTTACGCCGTGCCCAAATTGCTCAAGCAGCATGGTTTGAAGATTGACGATATTGGTTTGTGGGAATTGAACGAAGCGTTTGCCTGCCAAGCCATTTACTGCCGCGATCAATTGGGTATCAACCCCGACATCTACAACGTCAACGGTGGCAGCATCTCCATCGGTCATCCCTATGGCATGACGGGCGCACGTTTGGTAGGTCACGCTTTGATTGAAGGCAAACGCCGTGGCGTCAAATATGTGGTCGTGACCATGTGTGTAGGCGGCGGCATGGGTGCGGCAGGTTTGTTTGAGGTTGCTTGAAGTCGCCAACATTTGAATAAAGGGGTTTGCCATGCCACGTCGTTTTGTTGATATCTCCATTTACCTTGAAAACGATGTGGTCAGCGACCCTCCTGCGTATGCGCCGCAGATTGAATACCTCACACACCAAAACACGGTGTCACAAATCGAGCCGTTTTTTCCCGGCTTGAAAAAAGAAGACCTGCCCGATGGTGAGGGATGGGCGGTGGAGTTCGTCAAACTGTGTACCCACAACGGTACGCACTTGGATGCGCCTTACCACTACCACTCCACCATGGACAAGGCCAGCGGAGAAGCCCAACCTGCCATCACCATTGACGAGGTGCCCTTGGAGTGGTGCTTCCAGCCCGGTGTCAAGCTTGACTTTCGTCATTTGCCCAATGGCCATGTGGTGACGGCCAAGGAAGTAGAAGCCGAGCTTCAACGGATTCAGCACACACTCAGTCCTCTGGAAATTGTGGTGGTCAACACTGCCGCGGGTAAGCGTTACGGTCAACCCGATTACGTGGCGACAGGTTGCGGCATGGGCTACGAGGCAACCATGTATTTGCTCGAGCGGGGTGTGCGCTTAACCGGTACCGACGCTTGGAGTTGGGATGCGCCGTTTGTACACACTGCGCAAAAATACGCCGAGACAGGCAATGCCTCGCTGATATGGGAAGGCCATAAGGCGGGTCGAGATATTGGCTATTGCCACTTAGAGAAATTGCACAACTTAGAAGTACTGCCCGCCAGCGGGTTTTACATCAGCTGTTTTCCCCACAAGATACGTGGTGCTTCAGCGGGATGGACCCGTGCGGTAGCGATATTTGACGATGCCTTGATGGTGGCTTAATGCACAGCCTCTGCTTCAATCACGGAGTAAAAAGCCTCGTGACGCATAGGGGTGACTTTGGTGATGCGAAAGCCTGCATCTTCTAATAATTGCTTGTAGACAGATAAGGGCTTAAAAAGCGCTCTTCCATACGCGTCATAAAAGATATAGCGAAACTCCCAAGCGAGGGTGAAGTCGGTGTTGCCTTCCAACATGGCTTCGTTGATGACCAACTTTCCTCCAGGCGCCATAGAGCGTCGAACTTTGTCAAACAGCATTTTGCAAACAGTCGGTTGCCAGTCGGCCAAGGTACGGTTAAACAGCACATGGTCAAAGCCCGTAGGAAATTCATCTTTGAAAAAATCGCCTTCGTGTACCTGCACTCGGTCAATCATGTGTCGTTCTGCAATATGTGTTCGGGCTAATTCAGCCGATACAGGTAAGTTGAATACCGTCACTTGTAAATCTGGGTATGCACTGCACAAAGCGCAGCCCACAGTGCCGTCTCCCCCGCCAATATCAAGCAACTGGTGCGCATTCACCACTGCTTGCGATTGCAACAGGGTATCAATGCTGCCTGCAGCGGTTAAGCGCATCCAGTAATACTCGAAATGGGCAACCGAATCGGGGGTGGCATAAGGCCAATGAATACCCTCTGGAACGGGTGCGCCACGCAGCACATCGATCAGTGACAAGTTGGCGACTTTTTTCCAAAATGCCACCAAATCGCGGTAGAAAAAACCTTCGGTACCTGTAGGGCCGAAATAGTAAGTTGCGTTAGCCGACAGACCAAACAAGGTTTCATCGCCGCTGTACACACCGTTGCTTTCCTCCAGCAAGCCTGATAAAGCCAGTAAATGCAAAAACTTCCAACCACGGTGCAGGTTCAAGCCCAACAAGGCGCAAATTTGTTGGGCTGGCAATGGGCCGCGGTAACCCAAGAGTTCAGGAATTTGCAAATCGATGAATACCTCCAGCAAGCGCAAGCGCGCACCACCGCCCACCATGCCATAGAAATCGTTGTCCATGGCTCGTAACGATCCCTCGGGTGGCAAGAGTTCAAGGTGCTTCATATCGTTCAAGCCTTAAGAGTGAAGAAGTTCATCCATCGCATGCAAAGCCTCTTGTGCGCCCATGGCAATGCTGAAGCTGTCGCCTACGTCGCTATGCGCTTCTCTGGGATTGATACGTACCAAAGGCGCTTGGTAGTCGCGGGCTATACGCTCGGAAAAATGTCGCACTGTGGCCACCTCGGTGCCTGCACCCAGTTCAATCACCACCATCTGCCTACACGCAGCTAAAAAAACTTCCAATGCGCTGTCGTTGTGATGGCGATGGCTATCCACCCAATTCCAGTCGGCAAACATCAAGATGTTGGGTCTGGCCAGCGCATGGCAGTCAGGACACCCAGGCAGGTCATTCAGCCAACGACAACGTTGGATATCGATGTCGGGTTGCAAGGCATCAGCAGACCATGTGCTGGGTTGACAAGGGGTGGTGCACTGCAAGCGGTGGATACTGCCGTGGCATTCATAAACCTGCTTCGAGGCAAAGCCTGCACGTTGGAACTGACCATCCACATTGCTGGTGAATACAAAACCTCCCTGGGGCTTGGCGTCCGACCAGCGCTTGAGCACATGAAATCCTGCATGAGGATGTGTATCGCGGTAGAGCGAAAGGCGGTGGCCATAAAACCCCCACGCTTGTCTGGCGTCACGTTCAAAAGCTTGGGGGTTCGCCATGTCTTGAAATTGCAGACCGCTGTCTTTGAGCGCTGGGTAGGCTTTCCAAAATCCATCGCTGCCGCGAAAGTCGGGCAGACCGGAGTCCACACCCATACCAGCCCCTGCAGTGATCAACAGCCCATCAGCGGCTTGTATGACCTCAGCAGCGGCTTGCAAATCATGGACAGAGGTCATAGGCATCGAGCTCAGAACTGATCTCTAGGCGGTGGTCTGCCAGGTCCGCCAGGTCCGCCAGGTCCCCCTGGGCCTGGAGGACCACCAGGACCACCAGGACCACCAGGTCCGCCCCGCATAGCACCTGTTGGAATGGGTCGTGCATCCTTACCATCGCCTTTGATGCAGCGTTGCATATAAGGGTAATCATCGGTGAGGTAGTAGTGGTAGATCCCTTTAGGGAATTCAGGTGTGACGCCAAAGCGACCGTTGCATTCATCAAGATCGCCGACAAGGTTCATGTCAAAAACCCAATCTTGAACGAAAACACCTTGCGGCAGACTCAGCACCTGCGTTCGACGACGCAATTCGCCATCCGTGAAGCCTGGCCGAGGCTGACCATTGACCACCGTGGCAGAAAGTTCTGCAGGCGTTTTTAAACGGTACTTGGGTTTAACACTTTTGATGCCGCTGTTCGCATCCATAGGATCTTGATAGCCGTACCTTGCATAGATGGGAAATCCATCCGACGCCCACGCCACCAACGTCATGGCCTCACCCTTATTGAGGGCGTTGAGATATTCGTCTGGAATCCCGTGATAGTGGTAAGCACCTTGCGGTTGGACATGGGCTAAGTTCATGTCTAAGCCCAAGTTATAAACAGTCTGAATCGCTTCATAACGCCAGCCATCGTTGGCCCAGTTAAAGACTTCGGCTGTTTCGGGTTCTAACATCACGCCATTGCGTGCAAAACCTGGCACGTGCACCTTCAACCCCTTAGGGTTATGGAGCTTGGGCGTCAAAGGCATAGAAAAGCGCACGCTTTGCTCAGATATGCGGTTGGGGTTGCCCGCGTTAGGAAAGCGACCTACCAAGTGGTCAGGGATGCCATTGGCTTGCAGGGTGCGTTCTTGCTTGTCACAAAGCATTTTGACCTTGCTCGGCAGACCCGGCAAACTGGGACTGGTTTGTTCACTCTGTACGTTGCAATCAACTGCGGCGGTATTGACCAAAGCGTTTGCCCCGGAGGCTTGGGCTGTAACTTTGCGTGCTATCAACAGGCTAGACCATAGTGCTAGGCATAGCAACATAAACCAGATGAAGCGATGGTGCGGAGCTAGCGAGGGTTTAAGGGTGTGGTTGGACATAGATCACCTCTGAACATTCAATGAGATAAGCGGAATGCCTGTTTGTGCAAACACGATGAAAAGACATGCTAGCGCAACCAGTTGCTTGCGCCAGGACAGCCAAGGCGTTGGTGCAAAGTAGCAGGAAATGCAGCTCCATGCCACAACACTTGTCGCTAGGGTTAAAAGCAAGGAATGTAATAGGGTTAGCCATGGAATTGACACAGGGCTGGGAGGTATGTCTATGTATTTTTCTATAGCTTGCGTCTCGCCTTCAGTTGCTTTGCCTCTGACAAATACATGAACGGGATGCTCGGCGTCCAAGCGTGCATGTGTTTTTTGTGCGCCGTCTGTCAAGACCAGGTTGTAGGCTGAATGTTGGCTATGTAGGTGATGCAAGAAATTCAGAGAAATTACCAAAGCGGCATCGGGTGAAGGCGGCTCATCCCACTGGTAACGCGCAACCCACTCAATTTGTTCAATCGATTCATTGGAGTGATGTTTGTGTGTTGACACCACGAGATCTTCAAACACCAGTCGTCCTGTGTTTTTGCCTGCAGTAAGCGTCACGCTAAGACGCAGTTGTCTCAATAACTCGGCACGCTGAGCTTGAATCGTCTCTATTTTGATGGGGCCAGACTTGGGCGGCACAAATACGGGTAGGTCATTAAGCGGAATAGCCAAAATCACATAGGCACTGTCTTTTTGCAAATTAATGGCACCTATACCTGCAGACAACAGATGCGCATAAACACAAGAGCAAGCAAATGACAGCAACAACCAGCACAGATGGCAGGCTATTCGGCGCATCTTCAAACCAGGGGTAATCCCATATAAGCCGCCAACGCGGGCAACAAGGTCTCGGCCTTGTAAAACAGCACACGGTCATGGACGGTCAATACACATGCGGGGTAGCCGGGCATGATGAAAAAGCAGGGCACTTGCCGCTGGCGAGCTTGCTCAATCAAGGCCAAGGCCGATGTGACAGCCACTTGGGTGCCAATCACCAGCATCAGGCTGCAGGTGCTGACCGCTTGTTGCGCTTGTTGCCAAGTAGCCAATGAAATGTCTTCTCCAAAGGCAATCACCGCAGGCTTGAGAAAACCACCGCATTCGCACATGGCATCAGCATGTTGCCAGCGCGCAGGTTCAGGCCATGCTTGTGATGCTCCGCATAGCAGGCAATGTACGTGGTCAATCGTGCCGTGAAGCTCGACAGTGTGTTGCGTGCCAGCGTGTTGGTGTAATCCATCGACATTTTGTGTGATCACCGTGCTGACAAATCCCGCGTGTTGCAATGCCGTCAAGGTGGTGTGAGCAGGATTGGGACGAGCTTGCGAAGCAGTTTTAAAAAAACGAAAACACGAATTCCAGTACATCAAGCGGGAATAGCGGTTGTGGACAAAACCGGCGAAGTTATAAGTAGCCAAAGGCACACCGGCTTCCAACCAATCGCCACGTGTGTAGTCAGGTATGCCAGAGGCCGTGCTGATGCCTGCACCCGTCAACACCACGGTGCCCCCGTTATGCGATGCTGCTTTCAACTGCTTGGCCAAGGCTTGCACGCCCGGGTCCAGAAAGATCAAGCGATGTTCGCGTGACATCAGCGCAAATGCCATCCATATGCCGATGAACATGGGTGCCATGAGCGAGGGAATGGAGGCGAAACCATTCAAATGTGGCCAAGCCAGTTCTAAGCCCAAAGTCACCACACCCGACAACACGGCCAAGGGATAGGCCTTGGCATGCCCAGGCAGCAAGGTGCCAGGCAGCGAAAACAAGACCAGAAAGAGGGTGAAACCCAGCACCACCGTGCTACCCATAGAAGGTGGGTAGTCTTGAACATAAAAGAAGACACAAGCTGCCAAGCACGAACCTATCAGGGCAAATACAGCCGCTTTGACATCGTGCAACAACATGGCACCCAGCAAACTCAAACCCGCCAAACTGAGGGACAAGGCACCGGGTTCGGTGCGCAAGCGCATAGACCAAAAGTCACCACCGAAATAAGTGACCACATAAATGGCCACCCACAGGGTGAACAACGAGGCTACACCCAGCGAAGGGAAACCTTGGCTGTAAGCAGCGCTCACCAACTTGAAGCGCATGGCATAGCAACCGGCAATGGCGATGGCTAACAACAGTGAAGATTCCATGTCGCGCGATAGCAAGCCCGCCCACAGCAAACCGATGACTGCGCCGTCAAACAGGTTAAAGCCGTTGACCCATTCCAAGGGGTGTTGGCGCAGCACAAAGGCACAGATGAACAGTGCCATCAATGCGCCCAGCGCCATGCCCACCGCGCTCCACGGGGAGAACAAGGACAAGCTCAGCAGAAATAAAAAACCTTGCAAAGGGGTGCTGAGAAACACCACCTGGGCTTGGGCACTGAGCCAAGCTTTAGCGTAGGTTTGCCAAGGCGTTGGGGTGTCCGCCAGCATAAAAAATTAAGCCTTGGGAGCTTTGTTCTTCAAGTGCTTGGGCACCGAGTCGAGCGCAAAAATATCTTCGCGTGTTTCACGACGACGGATAACTTCAGCCCCGTTTTTGCCCAGCAACACCACCGCAGGGCGGGGTTGAATGAATTGCATGGATTGGGTCAAGCAATAAGCGCCCACATTGGAGACCACCAAAGAAGAGCCCAAAGACATGGGGGGCAACATGGCACGTTCACGCAGCACATCAATTTGCATACACAAAGGGCCGAACACCGACACGGGTTGCGAACCCATCACAGCAGCTTCATCGTCAAATGAAGACGCTTCCACACCATGGTCATACCAATAGGCTGTGGGCAAGAGGTTCACACCTGCGTCAACGATGACGGCATCACCACGACCGGGAATGGATTTGCGTGACACCACGGTACAGGCCATTTTCATGGCGGAATCAATCACTGCGCGACCGGGTTCTAGCACCAAGGTAGGACGCTCGCCAAAGGCTTTGCCCGCTTTGGTCAGGCCGCCGATGATGGCGTCGGCAAACGGTTGCAAGTGACGACCCGCACCGCCACCCAGCTCCAACGATTCGAAAGCGGGCTTGAGTCGGTTACTGGAGGGATAGCCACCGCCAAAGTCAGCGATACGCACCGCTGGCAAACCCAGTTCAATGACTTTCTTGGCCACAGCCGTGAGGACCTGCGCGGTACGCGCGTAAATATCAGGGTTGACTTGGTAAGTGCCTGAGTGGTTGTGCAAGGCTTCCAAACTCACGCAACTGCCTGCTTTTTTCACCCGCTTGAGCGCTTCAACCGCATCGCCGTTGTCGTGGTTGAAACCAAATTTGGTCCACGACTGTTCGCCATGCTGGAAGTTGATACGCAGACCAATGCGTGCAGTTTTCTTCAGTTGTTTGGCAATTTTGACCACGGCGTCCAGCTCATCAAAGCTGTCGACGTTGATCAAAGCCCCTTCGCTGATAGCGCGGATGATTTCATCGGGTTTTTTATAGGGACCGTTGAAGATGATTTGGTGGCCGGGCACATTGAGTGAACGGGCCAAGTCGTATTCCATGCCAGAGACCACCTCCGCCCATGCGCCTTCTTGTTGGAAGATGGCGCACACAGCAGGCAGGTAGTTGGTTTTGTAAGAGTAACCAATGATGGTGTCTATGCCGGGGGCCGTGAACGCATCACGAAACGAGCGGTACAGGGTGCGCACCGCTTTTTCAGAGACGATGTACAGCGGTGAACCAAACTCAGCCAAGAGTTCGTTGACGTCCCCCATCTCGTCAAATTCACCGTCCTCCGATTTGATTTCATGCACGCGGTGTTTTTGCATGCCTTGCTGGGTAGCCAACTGCTCCAAGCGAGGGGTTTCATATTTCTTTTTAACGGCTACTAGCATGACGAATCTCACCTCGGTTGATAAACATGGCCATGGCGCTGGCGCTGGCAGAAATTTCTTGGGCGGTACGTAAAAATACCAGATCTTGGTCTAAAGCGGCAGCTTGGGGAGTCGAAAGGGCTTCTCGTCCCAAGGCTTTGAGCATGAGTTGACGCGGCAAATTGACGCCTACCAATTGGCCGTAGCCAATCCATGCAGGCAGTCGAGGATTGACCTCAATCAAGATCATGCGGTCGGTGGTGATGTCGCGGATCAATTCCACATCCGCCGGTCCTTGCCAACCCACTTTTTTAAGCAAACTGGCCAAGCGTTGCATCACATCGGGCATATCCACTTTGATGCCCGACCAGGTTTTACCGCGTTCGCACATGACGGTTTTCTTCAAGGGCACCGCATCAAACATCTGGCTTTGTCGGTCACACACCACGGCGATGCTGAACTCCTCGCCAAACACCACGGCTTGCACAATGATTTTGTTCTCGCCAAATTCTTTGTAGCGAGAAAAAGCCAACTCGGCTTGTTCCAAGCTGAACACCTTGGTGGCCAAGGAATCCAAGCCCTTGATCATCATGGGCGAACCAAAACGTTTCCACGCGGCTTGCAAATCTTTTTTGCTGCTCACCACCACCGTGGGCGGGAAATCGAAATCGACTTCGCCGCTGCGTTGTGCCAATTTGATCAGGCCTTGTTTGCTCAGCTTGTCAGTGGCTTGAGGCGTGGGCAGCAAAGTATGTATGCCGTGCGAACGCAACTCACCCGACAGGCGTTGGTAACGGGCGATTTCCACATCCAAATTGGGAATCACCATGTCCAAACCATGTGCTTTTTGAATGGCCAGCAAGCGGTTCAAGGTGGCTTCGTCGCAGCGCTCGGGTTGATCTTCGCTCTCGTCGATGGGCATGCGGGCACATACATCGAAAATTTCTTTGCGAAACAAACCCGTGTCGGTGGAGGCATAGCCCAAACCAATCACCTGTGCCACCTCGGGGGCCGAGCGTAAGCTGCGACCCACACCCAAGCCAGGTTGGGTTAATTCCAAAGCAGAAATACCTGTGACCGCCACCGACACATCGCCGCGTTTAGATTTGATGACCGCAGGGGCGGGTACATCGGCCGATCCGGTACGTGCCAATTTCACAATGGCGGCGGCAGGAACCACCATCTCTTGCACGTCACGTGCATACATGGCGCCAATTTGCGCTTGCT
This sequence comes from Comamonadaceae bacterium, assembly GCA_947455935.1. Lineage (GTDB taxonomy): Bacteria > Pseudomonadota > Gammaproteobacteria > Burkholderiales > Burkholderiaceae_C > Limnohabitans. The sequence goes on along the minus strand of CANGPV010000011.1, from coordinate 27,594 downwards.
TGGGGGCGCGGCTACCGGGGTCTAAGATTTCTTTCACCAAGGCCATGGGCTGGTTGGCACCAGCCAAGGCGGTGAGGTAAATCCATGAAGGAAAGCGGCAGTTCACCTCAAGCAAATAAAACTGTCCATTGCTTTGCGAACGCACAAATTCAAGTTCCAAGGGGCCACGCCAGTTCAGCTTGGACAAGATATGCAAAGCCAGTTTGCGCAAACTGGGGTCTTCAACCACTGAACCCACCATGCCTTTGCCGCGGGCGTTCAAACCGATCTTGCGCATCATGGTCATGGCCAAACACGAGCCATCTTCACGAGCCACCATAGACACCACATGCTCGGAGCCTTCAATGGCTTCTTGAAGCAGCACGCCGCCACCCCATTTGGCGGCCAACAAGCTGGCTTCGTAGGCCGCTTGACCCGCGTTATAGACCCGTTTGGCGCCGGCTACTGTGCCTTTGACCCATAGGGGATAGCCAAACAAATCAGCATGCAAAGCCACAGAGGCAATGTCGACCACATGGGTGGTTTTGGGGGTGACGATCTGGTTGGAGTAACAAAACCAATACAGCTGAGGCTTGGTGATTTTGAAACTGTCGTCGGGGTCGGGCAACAGGGTACGAATACCTTCGCGCAGCAAACGCTTGGCCAAGCGGGCGTAAACCGGCACTTCCAAGTCGAGGCAGGGCAAAAGCACATCGATCGGATGCTCTTTGTGAATGTGCAAAATGCGCATGAGCGCCGCGTAGTCGCCATTGGCGATGGGGGGGATGATATGGACAGAGTTGGCAACGCCTGGGGTCCAAGCGCCGGTGGTCCATGTGTCATAGACCAGTCCCAGAATCTCCAAGGGGCCATTCCATTGGTCTCGCAAGGCTCTTGCCACTGCCAGACCCGGCTCCGGATTATCCAAACCACCCCAACCTGTCAACGCCACCCTAAGTGGTTTCGATTTCATTTAGCCTCTAGCATGTCCAGCGTTCGCAGTTCTTTCACCAAGGACAAAACGTCTTTGCGTGCAATGTCTTCGTCGATATCAAATTGATGGGTCAAGAGGTCGGTCAATCGGGCCACATCCGAGCCCTTTTTCATCGCCTCGACCAGCACCCAGCCGGATGAGTTGCAAGCGCAAATTACCGCGGTCTGGGTATCAAACAGCATGCCGCATTCGCCTTCGGTATCAGGCTCCAGGTTGATGCGGCTGCGCAGTTTTAGGCTGACGGCTGGTTTCAAAGCTTCTTCAACTCTTCCAGACCGAACAAAGCGTCACCATAGGTGTAGTTCACTTTCAAAGCTTCTTGAAAGTACTTTGTAGCACCGGCTTTGTCCTTTTGCAAGGTTTTGGCGTAGCCCAAGCCTGTCAATGCGTCCAAACTGAAAGGATTACGGCTGACTTCAGCAGCAAACAGTTTTTCAGCTTTTTCGCCGTTACCCATGCGGTAGTTCACCCAGCCCAAGATCGAGCCTGCGGTGTACTCGACATACCAGTAGGAATAGGGATAGCCGGGAACAGGTTTGTTACGACCAATGGGCAACAAGGTTTTGGGTTCCAGCGCCATGGCCGCTTCGAGGTAAGGCACAGCTTCTTTGTATTTGCCCATGCGGTAGTAGGTGAAGCCCATACCGCGGCCGTTGTTGGGGTCTTTGGAGCCCGCTTTGTTGGACTCTTCAAAACGCTTGATGGCGTTTTCAAAATTACCCACATAGTAGTTGCCCCAGCCCAAAGTTGAGAGCACGATGGGCATCATGTTGGCAGAGATTTTTAGCTTGCCCAACACAGGATCAATGTAGGCAGGAGCCAAAGACACGGCAGCCAAGGCTTTCTTGTCTGCGTCGGCTTGGTTGTTCAAACCGTTGTAGGCGCGGGCCAACAAGAACTGAATGTCAGCCGAGTAGGGGTAAATCAACTCGCCGAGTTTCAAAACTTCGCGCGCATCCACAAACGCGCCGGCATCGATCATCTTCACTGTGGGGGCGGTGAAAGCGGCCACGCCTTGGTAAGGTGCCAAGTTGTAAGCGGTCACCAGTGATTTGCTGGCAGCTTCGTATTGCTTGAGTTCGGTCAGCGCATAGCCCAAGCCTTTGTGTGACAAATAGGCTTTAGGGTTGGCGGCAACAATAGCGGCAAACGCTTTTTGTGCACCTGCATAGTCTTTCTTGTAGAAGGCCATCCATGCTAGGCCGTCCTCGATCAACCATTTGATATCAGCAGGCATCTCGCCTCGGGCTTGCTCAAACTTGGCCTTGGCTTCGTCAAACTGACCGGCTTCGAGCTTGGCCCATGCGGTGTTGTAGATCACCAAGTCGGCACGCTTGGCAGCAATCACACCGCTTTGTGACGAGTAGTAGTTAGCGTCAATTTTCAAAGCGGCTGCGAAGGAAGCGTTGGCTGCTTTGGGTTCACCCATGGCTAACTGCGTCCAGCCCATGCCGTCCAAAGCGGCGGGGTTGTTGGCAGAGGCTGCATCCGCTTCTTTGGCTTTGAAAGCCGCCAAAGCGCCTTTCAAGTCACCCTTGAAATAGGCTTCCCAGCCAGCTTTGACCAAAGCGGTTTTGCCGTACTGGAGGGTGGCCAAACCCGAAGTGGCTGAGGCATAGAAAGGTACTTTTTTGATGGAGGCGTTGAAGAATTTCTCAGCGCCTGCCAAGTCGTTTTTGGCGTAAGCCACCCAACCCAAGCCTGCCAACGCGTCAGCGTTATCGCCCGCCTTGTTGGCTTCTTCAAAAGCTTTGATGGCTTCGGGGTATTTTTTCAGGGCCAGTTGTGACCAACCGGTACCCAAATAGCCACTGACCTCGGTACCACCGGCTTGGGCGTATTGGTCAAAACGCTTGATAGCTGCTGCGGCAGAGCCGCCGTAGTACAAGGACCAACCCATGGACAACAAAGCAGTTTGCTTGGCTTTGCCTGTCAGTTTGATCTTGTCAAACACGGGGTCGATGTAGAAAGGTGCCAAGCTGGCGGCATAGCTCAAGCTGGAGAGAGCGATTTTTTCGTCTTTCAAGCCATCGCTGGCGCGGGCAATCAGGTAGTACAGGTCAGCAGAGTAGGGGTAGGCGTATTCGCCCATCAACAACATCTCTTTGGCTTCTTTGAATTGACCGGCGTTGATCAAGGCGTCAGCGTTGGACAGGTAAGAGGCCAGTGCTTGGTAAGGGTTGAGTTTGAAGGATTGGCTCAGGTTAGAGGCAGCGGCTGCGTAGTCCTTTTTCTTCATGGCAACTGTGCCCAAGCCTGTTAAAGACAAATAAGCCTTGGGGTTTTTGGCAACCACATCTTTGAAAATCTTCTCGGCGCCTGCAGTATCGCCTTTGTAATAGGCCATCCAGCCAAAACCATCGTCGATCAACCAATGCAGATCTTCAGGCGCCATTTTTTTGGCATCATTGAAATAGCTGGTGGCTTCGTCAAAGCGGCCCAAATTCACCAAGCCCCAGGCTTTTTGGTAAGGCACCAACAATTGGCCTTCTGCGTAGTACAAACCGCTGTAGGAGTAAGAGAAATTAGGATCGATGGCCAAAGCCTCTTTGAAGGCGTTACGCGCTTCAGAGGTCTTACCCAGCGCCAGCAAAGTCCAGCCACGGCCATCGGCAGCAGCAGCGTTCTTTTTGGATTTGGCGTCAGCCGCTTTAGCGTCAAAGGCTTTCAAAGCGCCTTCGTAGTCACCCTTGAAGTAAGCACTCCAAGCGTCTTTCACAATGGCAGTTTTCTCGTAGGGGGTAGGTTCTGCAGCGAAACTGATGGAACCAACTGCCAACAGTGCGGCAACCAGGGTTGTACGTACTAACTTCATGGGTTTTCCTCTTTTTTAGGATGGACATCAATAAATCAAGGAGGAATATAAGGGCCAACGCATGACAGTTCCAAGAAAATTGACAAAAAATTCGATAAAACATGAGATTTTGTGAGTTTTGCGTGATACTTTGTTAAAGGTTCAGATTTGATGAATCCTGAGCCTTGTCGGCAAGGCTAAGATAAGCAAATTGAGAATCGGAGTAGTTGATGGAATTTCACGAGCCAGATTGGTGTCAGGTGCTGGGTCGGGTGGAAAAACGGCTGTTTCACACCATGGCCTGGGGCTTGTTTGCCGCCTGGTGCACTTATTTGTGGCAAGAAGCCTGGATTGACCAATGGTTTGTGCTGCCTTTGCCCGAAGTTTGGCAAGACGACAACACATGGGCGATGGGCTTGCAGGCAGGAGGCTTGGCTGTCAGCTACGGGCTGAGTTACCTGCTGGTATTGCTGCTGTTTCTGGGGCTTCCCCGCGCCAAAGACCGCACCGATTGGCTGCTCTTCCAAACCGCAGCACGTGAAGACATCTTGGCGCGTCGCAAGGCTGCTTTGCAGGCGCAAAAAGAGCTGGAAGTCTTGGAAGAAGTCACGCTGACAGAGATCTCACCGGCCAAGCCCGGCGCTCAGCCCTAGCGCTCTTCTAAGCGACCGTCAGCGTGCAAGGCAAAACGCCCCTTGTCGCGGGGGTGCACAGGGTCTGGGCCTGTCCAAGGCCAGCCGCCAAATTCAGTGCGACGGTAATCTTCAAACGCTTGTTCTATTTCAGCGCGGGTGTTCATCACAAACGGTCCGTATTGCGCCACTGGCTCGGCAATCGGGCGGCCTTGCAGCATCAACAGCTCGCTGGGGCTGTCACCATTGATGAATTCAACCGCTTCTTGGGCTCTCACCTCCACTGCGCTTTTGACGGGGATACTTTGGCCATTCATCTGCAAGCCTTGGCCTTGGAACACATACCACTGGCGGCGTGTGCCCAGCTGCGTTGTGGGCGGCGGTGTCCAGCGAGCACCTGCGGCCATGCGCACAGTGAAGATGGCCACATCGGCATTGGCTTGGCTGGCCCAGGAGTCGGGCGGCGGCGGCAAGCCTTGGGCTGACTCCAAGCTGCCCGCCACCACACGGATGTCGGTGGTCAAACCTTGGCCATCCACATGGTGAACATCTTGAATCTGTTCGCCCCAGAGCATGGTGAAGTGGGGCTTGACCATTTTGTGGCTGGCGGGCAGGTTGAGCCAAATTTGAAACAGTTCGACGCTATTGGCTTGGTCGGTATGACGAAGTGGAAACATTTCGCAATGAACAATGCCTTGGCCAGCGGTCAACCACTGCACATCGCCTGGGCCAAAACGGGCGGTGGCCCCCAATGAATCGGAGTGGTCAATATGACCTTGGCGCACGATGGTCACCGTCTCGAAGCCACGATGGGGATGCGCCGGAAAACCCGGAACAGTCATACCGTGGTACATGCTCCAGCCGTCTTTGCCGCCAAAGTCTTGTCCCATTTGGCGACCCGCCAGTGAAGCAGCGGGTCCCATGGCGGCATTGCCCTGAGGGTAATGGTCCAAGTGGTGGACACAAAACAAAAACGGATCGATGGTTTGCCAAGGAAAGCCCAGGGCTTGGATGCGAAGAATGGCTGAGGCGCTCATGGTTTGCAGATGTCTCCCATCATGCGTTCAAACACGCTGCCCGGTGGCGGGTGAATCAGTTGCGTGCCGGGGTAGGTGTTGCGAAGAATGGAGCCACGTGCCATGTGGTCGTTGAAGACCACGATGTTGACGTCGCGCATACGCCCTTGGGCGCAGTCGAACTCATGCAAAGTTTTCACCGACAGCACACCAAATGCACCTACCGGATTGTTGTGGTCAAACAAGGTCCACACCCGAACCGTGCGGTTGGGCTGCGTCACGGGCGCTTCGCTGTACCAAGCGCCGTCCTCGGCGCTGGCCAGTGCCTGCCATTCGGCTTGGGCCCCGCTGCTGAGGCACAGTGCCAGCAGGCAGATGATGTGTTTCATGATGTTGCCTCTACCCATTGCAGGGATTGCTTCCAGAGTTGTTCGGCCAGTTGGCTGTCTTGGGCGATGCGGGAGGGGGTTTTCACACGTGATTTGTCGTAATACAAACCGCTTTCATCGGCGGGGGCTTGTAAGGCACAGTACAAGCTGGTTTGAGCGCCCTCTTCGGGCGTCAGCAAACCGCGCAAGCGCAGCACAGGTCGTAGCCAACGCGGAACTTCTCGCCACACCTCGGTATCGACCACGCCTGGGTGCAGCGCATAGGTGGAGACGCCGGTACCTGCCAACACCTTGGCCAAATGGGCGCTGAACAAAATATTCGCGAGTTTGGATACGCCGTATTCAGCGGTGCCTGTGAGGCTGCGGGTAGGTTGTTGCAGCGCAGCCCAATCGAGGCCTTGGTAGGCCATCAGGTGCGCACGGCTGGCGACCGTCACCACTCTGGCGGGTGCGCTGGCTTTCAAGGTGGGCAACAACAACTGGGTGAGCAAAAAATGCCCCAAGTGATTCACGCCAAACGCCATCTCAAAGCCTTGGCGAGTTTGACCTTTGAGGCCAGCCAAACCCGCGTTGTTGATCAGCAAATGCAAGGGCAGTTGCCGCGCCAAGAAAAGCGCCGCGCATTCGCGCACCGAGCTCAAGTCATCAAGTTGTAGCGGAAGAAAAAAGGCACTGTGGGGGCTGCCAGTCAATGCATGAATGTCATCGATCACAGCTTGGGTACGCTGTGCCGAGCGTCCCGCCAAAAACACGGTGTAGCCTTGCTGGGCCAAACGCACAGCGGTGACGCGGCCAATGCCAATATTGGCGCCCGTGATGAGGGCAATACGGGGTGTGGCAGAGGTGTTCATGTAGGGGTCTCGTCGAGCAAGCCGTGACGCATGGCCAGCAGGGTCATTTCGGATTGGTTGCTGAGTTGCAGTTTTTGTTTCACTTTGTACAAATGCGTACCGACCGTGGACGACGACAGCCCCAAAGCTTGGGAGATGTCCAACACCGAACGCCCTTTGGCCAAGAGCAAAAACACCTCGAATTCGCGCGGCGAGAGTTTGTCAATTTGCTGTGCATCGCTGTCATAGGGCTGGTTGGCCATGCGTTGGGCAATCAGGGGATCGATAAAACGCTGATGCCTTGCCACCAAGCGCAACGCATCAATCAAGACCTCTGGAGCGGTGCGTTTGGACAAATAGCCCAAGGCACCCGCTTGCAAGGCGCGTTTGGCGTAGCTGCTGTCTTCATGTGCCGACAAAGCCAAGATGCGCACCTTGGGGTCAAGGGCTAACAAACGTTTGCTGGCTTCAATACCACCCATGCCAGCCATGGCGATGTCCATCACCACCACATCGGGGCGGTGCTGGGTATACAGCGGCAAGGCTTCTTCGCCACTGTTAGCTTCGGCGACCACGTCCACATCGTCCCAGGTTTGCAGCAGCACTTTGAAGCCGCTGCGCACCACCGCGTGGTCGTCTACCAAAAGAAGTGTCAATTTAGCCATGAATGAGATTGTGACCCAGTGGTAGTACCGCCAACACCTGCACGCCTGAAGGCTGCAAAGCGCTGAAACTGAATGAGCCGCCCAAGCCTTGGGCTCGTTCACGCATACCAATAACGCCATACTGCGCCGAATCCTGCCAATCGGGGGCTGCGCCTACACCGTTGTCACGCACATCGATGTGCAGTTGCTGGTCGTGTTGTGACAGATGAATGCGGATGTCGCTGGCTTGGGCATGGCGCAAGGCATTGGTCAAAGACTCTTGCACGATGCGGTAGGTGGCGGTAGCCAAACTGGGTTCGATGTCTTGCAATGTGGTGTCGATGTGCAGATGAATGCGAATGGCGCTGTGGCGGCTGCGCGCATCCTCCACCAAGTCTTGCAGCGCATCTTGTAAACCAAACCGGTCCAAGGCCAAGGGGCGCAGCTTGCTCACCAGTTGATGTACCTCTTCGTAAATTGCGTCCGCGCTGCTGATCACCATGCGAGCGGCTTGCTCGGTATGCGCATCCACACCCTTGGCTCGCAGCGCCATGGCTTGGCCCAAGCTTTTGATGGCGGTGACTTGCTGACCCAACTCGTCATGCAATTCACGGGCAATTTGGCCGCGCACCTCTTCGATGCGGGTTTGAATGACTTGGGTGAGTTCGCGGTTTTGCGCCAAGGCCAAGGTGGCTTCTCGCTCTCGGCTTTGCGCCGCAATACCCTCTTGGACTGACTGCGCCATGGCGTTGAAAGCCTCGCCCATGACCTGCGCTTCCTTGCCTTGCATGGCGGGCAGTCGGGTGTCGTAGCTGCCGCTCTCCATGGCTTGCAAGCCTTGCACCACTTTTTGCAAAGGTTGCATAGCCCGACCGACCAACACAAACACCAGTGCATTACCCAAGATAAAACCCGTCAATACCGTCAGCAGCATGGGCTGGAAATCGTCCCAACCGTCCAAGATAGCGCGTGAGGGGTCGGCACGCAGCAGCAAGCGCCCATCGGCCACAGCAATCTCGTGGGTTCGCAAGGCGGGTGAGACGATGTTCGAGTACCAATCGGGCGCATCACGACCCGCTTTGTAGACCGGTGGTGGCGAGTGGTAAATCACCGCATCCTGCGCATTGCGAAGCTCGATTTCATTGGCACGTATACGTCCCACCGTGGTCAAAAACTGCCCCATGTCGTCCAGCGAGGTGGCGCGTGAATTGGCTTGCAAGCGCGACAACAATTGGGTGGCGACCACGCTGCCACCTTCCATTTCTTCACGCACGCTTTGGCGGGTGTTGTCGAGCTGCAAATAAATCAGCAATGAAGCAAACGCGGCGAGTAACACGCCCATGATCAGGTTGATTTGCAGGCGCAGTCCCATGAGTGGGGAGCCCTTTCAGTCGTTGGCCGCGCCCATCATCCACAACTGGGTGGAACGCGCACCGCTGCGGCAAAACGCCAGCACGGGGCTGGGGGCAGACTTCACCAGCTCGGCCATGCGCTGCACTTGCTCGGGGGTGATGCTGCCACTGATGACGGGCAGGTAGTGGTAGCTCAGGCCTGCTGCCTCAGCCGCGGCTTGCATTTGCGTGGAGGTAGGTTGATCGGGGCCACCTTCCATGTCGGGGCGGTTGTTGATGACGGTGCGGTAGCCGTGGGACGCAATGGCTGCCATGTGTTCAGGCGCGAGTTGCGGCGCGGTGGAGAAGTGATCGTTGTGTTGGGTGACTTGCATACGTGCTTTCGGAATGGGGAGTTCAGTGGTGAGCGTCACCGTGGGCATCGCCATGGCCATCACTTTTGGCGGGTGCGGAAGCAGCGGGAGCCTCTTTGCCTTTGGCCGCTTTGGCGCCTTTGCCTGCGTTGTGGCCGCACAGCATAAGCATGACTTTTTGCGCCACAGTGTCACCCGACACCGATTTCCAAGGTGTGGACACCGCACTGGTGAACAAGGTTTTGCCTTCGCCCATGGCCTCGGCTTTGGAGGAAAAAGCCAAGGTACGGCGGCGCATATCGTGGCAGTCGTATTCCATCAGGGCCAAGCGCGACATGGCGCCGGTCTTAGAGCGTTCGCGCAAATCAATCAGGTGCCAAGCTTGGGGATAGACGCTGCTGGCGCGAACTTTGTCAGGATCGATGTAGACCACGGCCAAAAAGTTTTCATCCACGGCTTCCCACTCGGCCATTGCCAACCAAGGCTGGCAGGCCAACCAGAGCAACAGCATGACTTTCACAACCCGCATAACACTTCCTTTGGGCACAACAACAAAGTGCGATTTTGCCACCGATACCCCGCAAGGCTAGGGGAGGTCATCGGCCAAGCCACCGCTGCGCAGCAGCTGGGCTTGGATGGCGCTCATCAGCAAAGCGGGCTGGGGTGCCCATACGCACAACTGTTGTCGAGCGCGGGTGATGCCGGTGTAGACCAACTCACGGCTGAGCACTGGGGTGGCAAGGTCAGGCAAGATCAGCAGCACCTGCTCGAACTCCGAGCCTTGCGACTGGTGGACTGTCATGGCAAACACCGTGTCTACGTCCTCTAAGCGGCTGGTGACCAGCCAACGCACACCGCCTTGGCCATCGGGAAACGCCACACGCAACCGCACTTGACCGTCCACCCACGTGGGCAAACACATGCCCATATCGCCGTTCATCAGGCCTAAGGCATAGTCGTTGCGGCGGGCCATGACAGGGCGACCCACAAACCAGTCGGTGTTGGCAAAGCCCAGCGCTTGTTGCAGCTGGGTGTTGATCTGCTTGACACCCCAAGGCCCTTCACGCAAGGCACACAAGACGCCCACGCGGGCAAAGCTGTTGAGCAGAGCCAGAGCTTGCGCATCGTCACAGGTCACGCCTTGTTGATGGGGTGCTAGCAAGGCTTGCCAAGGCGACCACGCTTGGGCGATGGCTTGCAAGGTGGGCGGTGAATGGCTGTGCAGCGCCGTGAGTTTGCTCACGCCATCAGGAGAGACACCTAATCCCACAGGCGCATCGTGCCAAAGCTGTTGCAAGTTTGAGCGGTCGCCCTGCAGGCAAGCACGCGCCCATGCGCCTATGCCTTGCTGGGGATCAAAACGGTGGCTGTGCGTCAATGCGATGGTGTGGCTTTGTAACCAAGGCGCTTGGCACAGTTGCGCCATGACGGCACCGGCTTCCACCGAGGCGAGTTGGTCTTTGTCGCCCAGCAACACCAAGCGCGACTGGGCAGGTACGGCCAGCAGCAGCTTGGCCATCAGTTCCACATCGATCATGGAGGCTTCATCCACAACGATGACATCAGCTTGCAATCGGACAGAACCGCCATGGGGTGCAAACAGCAGTTTGTGCAAAGTGTGGGCGCGGGTGGGCAGACAAGCGGCTTCGTCGGGGCTGAGTTGGGTGCGGGCCTGAGCCATGGTTTGCATCAAACGGGCGGCGGCTTTGCCCGTGGGTGCTGCCAGCAGGGTGCGCAAAGGTGTGGCGCTGCCCGCTTGCAAGAGGCGCAACAGTTTGACCACCGTGGTGGTTTTGCCTGTGCCGGGGCCACCGGTGATGAGTGTCAAGGCATTCGCTGCAGCATGTGCGCAAGCCAGACGTTGCTGGTCATCGGGGTTGTTGCCAAACAAGCGCTGCAACTGTTGCGCTACATCCTGTGGCGGTTGGCGGACCTGTTGCAAGGCCATCAGCTGCTGTCGAATGCGCTGCTCCGCCAGCCAAGCACGGCGCAAATACACACGTTCGCCAGTCACCACCAAGGGCGAGCCTTCGCCCTTAGCCCAAGGCAAGCTGGCTATGGCTTCACGAAGGTCAGCAGGGATGGCCGCCAAAGCTGCGTCATTCCAGCCCAGCAGGTCGTGGGCCGTCGTTGGCCATGCCTGAAGGTCAAGGCAAGCATGACCGCGCCCCCATTGGTGACTGACCAAGGCCACTAACCACAGGTGGCGCACATCCGCGCTGGCTTGCTGTTGGTTCAGGGCATGGGCCAAAGCCATGTCCACCTCGTTCAAAGGCGTCAGCGACGTACCACGCCAGCCGGTGTGGATCAGCTCAGCCAATGTCATGCGACCACCTTGGCAAACAAATGATCGAGTTGCTCGATCAAGGCCCAAGAGGGACGAAGTGCGTGAACACCCGCGCTGGGTGTGTTTATGCCACGCAAAAAGACATAAATGGCCCCGCCCATATGGGTTTCGTAGTGGTAGTGGGGCAGACGCGATGTCAGTAAACGGTGCAAGGCAAGGGTGTACAGCACATATTGCACCTCGTAGCGCTTGGCCAATACGGCCGAGGTCAGTTGGGGCAGTTCATAGGTGGGCAAGAGGTTGGATTTGTAGTCCACCACCCAGTAGCGACCATCGTGCTGCAACACCAGGTCCATGAAGCCGCTGAGCATGCCTTGCATGAGTTTGGCTTGCAGCGCAGGGCGTTCAAGGCCTGGCAAGACATGCTGCTGAATCAGCGCATCCATCGCCTTGCTGCTCAGTTGCCCCACCGGTAGGCTGAACTCCATTTCTGCCCAGAGGTCTGTGGGGGCAAGACGCTGCAACACCAAATGTGAGGCCAAGGTTTGTGCAGGTGCTTCTGCGCTTGCCAAGGGCAGGGGGGTGGTGACGATGGTGTGCAACCAAGGCGGCAACTGGTCTTGCGCAGCAGGCGGGAGTTGCAGCCAATCGGTTTTGCGCTGGAGCAGGGCTTGCCAAGCAGGTGTTGGCGCTGTGGAGGGGTAAGCGATGGGCCAGTTGTTTTGCGCTTGGTATTGCAACAGATCATGGAGCAGGGTGCCGTAGCGAGCACCGGCAGGAAAGCTTTGCCAAGGTGTTGTTAGCTCGGTGTAATCCTCTTCACGTGAGGTACCCGCTTCCAAGCCCCGTGTGAGACTGCTGAAACTGGCGGTCCACCACAGTTTGTGTGCCAACCGTTGGGGTGTGCGTGCATCTTGGGTGGTGGCAGTTGAGGGCAAACCTGCAAAAACCTTGCGGTTGCTTGGGGGCATGTCCTGTAAAGCGATGTCGTCGCAGTTGCCCCAAGCGGCTTGCAGGCGTTCCCACAGATCGTCTTTGCGCTTGCGTTGCAACAAGCGTGAGATGGCGCTGAGTTTGAGTTTGTCGTCTTTACCCACCACCGACTTGGCGGTGGACGCCAAGCCCAGCCACACACCTCGTTGGGCGCGGGTGAGCGCCACATACAGCAGACGCATGTCCTCGTCCACACTGGTCTCGGTGGGGTCGGGCGCTTCATCGTCGTCGCTGGGCTGGGCACCATCGTTTCTATCTACCGCGGACAAGCTACCCAAGAAGGGCACGAACACCAGCGGATATTCCAAGCCCTTGCTTTTGTGAAAGGTGATGATTTGTACACACTGGGCATCGGTTTCCAAGCGCATTTTTTGCGCTTCGGGGTTGTCGCTGCTGTGCGCCATGTTGTCGGCAAGGTATTGCAACAGCGCCAAGGGGCCTTGCACCTGTTGGCTGGCGTTTTGCAGCAACTCGCCCAAATGCAGCAAGTTGGTGAGACGCCGCTCGCCCCAGGGCTGGGCGAGTAAACGAGCCGCAATGTGCTGCTCGTGCATCCAGCTGTGCAACATGGGCAAGATGCCGCTGTGCTGCCATTGCTGCAACCAACGTTGGCAGGATTCAGCCAGTGCATCCGCGTGGGCCTCGTCGTGCAGCATGGCAGGCAATTGCGACAGCGACAAGCCCCACAACCCAGACGCCAAGGCGCTGCGCATCCAAGCGGTTTGCCGTGGTGAAGCAATGGCGCGCAGCACCCGCCACAGGTCCAGCGCTTCTTCGCTTTGAAACACATTGGCGTTATCTGACAAAAACACGCTGGGCAAGTGGCGCTGGCGCAAAGCCGTTTGCATGGCTTTGGCATGGGCATGGCTGCGAACCAGCACCGCCATATCTCCTGGCTTCACATCGGGGTGTTGCGTCAACAGCTGGACCATGGTGCTGGCAAAACCTTGGGCCATGTGGTGCAGATGGTCGTTGGCAGCCCACTGTTTTTGCTCGCCGTCTTCGGGCAGTGGCAGATGCATGACCTGCACAGGCCGCAGATCGTCATCTTGGGCGCTCTTGAGGGCTTGCGCGGCACTGCGGCTTTGCACAGGCGCAAAAGGAATATCACCTGCCGCTGTGTTGAAGGCATCGGGAACTTGTCCAAAGACATGGTTCAAAGCTCTCACCAAACCCGCGGTAGAGCGAAAGTTGCTGCTCAGACTGTGCAGCGCCGAGGGGTCATGTGAGGTCGCTTCGTGACGAGCTTGGATGTAGGTGTGCAGATCGGCGCCGCGAAAACTGTAAATAGCCTGCTTGGGGTCGCCAATCATCACCAAAGCATGTTGATCGGGGTCCACCGCATGTCGGGCGTAAATGCGGTCCAAGCTTTGGTATTGCCACGGATCGGTGTCTTGAAATTCATCGACCATGGCCACCGGATACTGGCTGCGAATAGCCGCGGCCATCTCGCCTTGGTCTGCATGCAAAGCGGTGTGCAAGCGTTGCAGCAGGTCTTGGAAATCAAACACCGATTGCTGCAGTTTGGCTTGTTGGTATTGCGCATGTACCTGCCACGCGGCATGGTTGGTCAAACCCTCTGCTGTCTGCGGTTTGGCTTCTTGCAGTGTCAGCAGTTCATCGATCAGCGCAAACACGGCAAAAGCATCGGCTGCTTGCCAGCCTTTGCTTTGCAGTGCTTGCAAGCCAAAGCGCTCCAAGATGTCAGGTTTAATGGCTTGACCCTGTTCAGCCCACGCTTGCAGGGCGCTCACCCAGTCGGCAAAGTAATCGGCGCGTGAACCTTTGATGCGCTTAGCTGCTTGCGCCGCCACCAAGGCTGCTGCCACCTCCCCAGACCATGCCTGCCGCACCTTAGCCACGCAGGCTTGGTGCTGAACTTGCCATGCCAACAACGGTGCTAACACTTCAGCGGGTGTAGCAGGGGGTGTTTCCCTCTTGGGTTGTGGCTGCCGCTCTTGGATACGCCAGACTTGCTGCAGGTCTTTCAGAAGCTTTTGCGGGTCAGCCTTCCAGAGGCTTTGCAACACTTCTTGGGCTGCCAGTGGCAGTGGTGTGTAAAAGCGTCGCCAGTAATCGTTGATCAGGTCGTGCAGCAAAGCTTGGGGATTGTCCAAATGGCTTTGCTCAAACAAGTCGCGGCTTTGCAGCGCAAAACTGCTGAGCATGCGGCGGCTCCAACCGTGGATGGTGAAGATGGCCGCGTCGTCCATGTTGTGGGCAGCAGCGTGCAGCAAGGCGGCTGACTGGCGCCATGTGTCAGGCGTGAGTGCAAGACCTAAGTCGTGCAAAAAAGTGTCTTCTTCTGGAGCTTGCTTGGCCAACAAAGCGTCCAAGTAGGCAGCGGCTTGTCCTAAGCGCAGACGTATGCGCTCGCGTAGCTCGGCGGTAGCGGCCTCGGTGAAGGTCATCACCAAAATTTGCGAAGGCTTCAGGCCCTGCGATGCGGGGCGGCCGTGGCCGATGATCAAACGCAGGTACAGCGCCGACAAGGTCCAGGTTTTGCCTGTGCCCGCACTCGCCTCGATGACTTGTCGGCCGCACAAGGGCATGGTCAGCACATCCAGCTGGTTCATGTGGCTTGCTCCTCGGCCGTGTCACTGGCTGTGCTGCTGGCTGAACCGCCGACGGTGGGTGACACCACGGTGGTGGCCTTTGCCATGGGGCCATACACACGCTTCGCCCAATCTTGCATGGCGGGCCAGAGGTCGTCGAACTGGGGGAAGGCTCTGTGCAAGCTGGGCGACTGTTGCACCTCGCCCATGGCAAAGCCACCTTCCAATGCGGACCGTGCTTTGGCCAAGGCTTGCTTGGCGGATGCTTCAGCGGAGTGTTTGGGGTTGGGGTTAGCCAGTGCGCTCAACCAAGCGCAAGCAGTTTTGCAAGCCAGCGGCAAAGGCTGAGCCCACGCTTGCTGATACACCTCTGCCAAGTCCATCAGCAGTTGTTGCGCTGTGTCAGCAGGCACAGGCGACAAGGACAGCAGCGCATCATGGCCGCACTGCACGCTGGTGGTGGACTCGCCCGCTGCGTTGGCGCAGAGGTGGGCCAGCCAAACATCGGTGAGGGTATGCAAACGAGGATGTTTGCCATCCAAGAGCTTGCTGGGCCGCAAAGCGATATGCAACACGCTACCGTCAGGGCGTCGAAACCAGCTCTGGGCTTGCCCTCCCCATTGCAGCTCCAGCGAGATGTCATCGCCTTGCAAATGCAGGCTATGCACATCGGTGATGGGCTGGCAGTGCTGCAACCAAGGTGTGAGGCGTTCTAGCAGGGTTTGCCGCAGTTGGAGCATCTGAGTTTGTTGCAAAACACCCAAGTCGCTCAGCGCCAAGCGACCTTGCATCTTCCAGTGGCTTAAGGTGGTGGAAGGTTCATTGCTGTGCAGCAACTCTTGCAACAAGATGAATTGCGTCAAGCCATCCAGGGCAAAGGGTTCGTCGGCGTTTTGTGGTTCCTTGGGTTGGTCTAAACGGGTTTGCAGATGGTGGCGGAAATACACCTCTTGCGGATGACGCAGCAGCAAAGCCAAGGCGGTGTTGTCCACGCTGGTGGGCGCCATCACGGCGGATGCCTGTGAGCTGGGCGCATCCGTGGGCTGCGTCAGTTGCTGGCTGGCCGCTTGGCGTGACGCAGCCCAGTCTTGGGCATAGGTGACAAACCCTGAACTGGCATCGAAATACTTGGCCGAAAAAGCTTGTAAGGGTTGCAAAGGGGCACGAAAGGCAGGCTTGGAGCCGTCAGGCAAACAATGGCAGAGGTTGAGGTGGTCCATGAGTTGCCCCACCAGCACTGAAGGGGGTAATGGGGCGTGGTCGCTGGCACGACGCCCTTGCCACGAGATGTACAAACGCTGGCGCGCAGACAGCACAGCTTCCAAGAATAAATAACGGTCGTCTTCACGTCGGGCGCGGTCACCTGCACGGCCCCAACCGGGGTGGCTCATCAAATCGAAATCACGCGGTGCAGGTGAGCGAGGGTAATCGCCGTCGTTCATGCCCAAGAGACACACCACTTGAAAGGGAATAGCCCGCATGGGCATGAGGGTGGCGAACTGAACGCCTCCACCCATGAAGCGGTGCTGCAAGCCGATGGCGTCCATGTGTGCCAACCAGTGCGAGCGCACCACCGACAGCGACACCGGTGCGTCAAACTGTGCAAGCTGGCAGTCGCTGAGCCATTCCTCCAGCGGAGCCAAGACGCGTTCGAGCAAGCGTTGGGTAGCGTCATCAGTCGCTTTGAAAAAACGTTCTACCAAAGCTTGCAACTGTTGCACCCACGCTGTGGGGGTGTGCATGGCGGACAAGACCTGCAAGCTGTGGTCCATGGCTTGCAACCAACGCAGCAAACTTGCCACCAAGGGCGCATCCAAACCGTTGATGCCCGTTTGCCCGAGTTGCTTGTGCCAAGCCAAGGGTTCGCCTTGGGCATAGCCCAGCAGCAGGCGCTGCAAACCAAAGGCCCAGGTGTTGAGTTCGGCATCAGCCATGGCGCTGTCCATGCCCCAGGCTTGGCGATGTGGGGCATCCAAGCCCCAACGCACACCGGCTTGGTCCAGCCAGTCTTGCACCCGCGCCACATCGCTTTCGCTCAGACCAAAACGCTCACGCAGCGCTTGCACTTGGAACAGCGCCAGCCAGTCGTTCAAACTGATGCGCAGTTGGGGCAGTTGCAACAAAGTTTGCAGGGCTTGTACCAAGGGGTCGGCATGGGTGGTGGTGTCGGCCACCGAATAAGGCAGATGGCGTGAGGCTGCCTGCTCACCGGCATGGGCTGAGGCGAAGCGGCCAAACACCGCGTGGATATGGGGCGCAAACTTGGCCATGTCCGGCACCATGACCATGATGTCCGAGGGTTGCAAGCGCTCATCCGCGTCCAACCAAGCCAAGAGCCGGTCATGCAGCACCTCGACCTCGCGTTGCGCCGAGTGTGCTTGGGCAAAGCTGATGCTGTCGTCGCCGTGGGCCAAGGCCATAGGTTTGCTAGGCGGCTCGGCCAAGTGAAGAATGGCCGATTGGAGTTGTTGCAAGGCTTGGGCAGCTTGGTGGTTGTCCTGCACTTCTTGGACCGGATCGATGAAGACATCTTGCCGATGCAAGGGAGCGCCAAGTGCATCCTTGTCTTCCAGTTCATTCACGGCGTGCAAATAATCGCGGCCATGTTTGCCCCAAGAGGCCAGCAGCGGATGGCCTTGCGGCACCAAGCTGTCGGTGAGGTGACCCCAATGCGCTTGGCTGGGGTTGTGCACAAACATCAGCACCGGCATGAAACGACCCAAAGCGGCCAGCGCCTCCAAGGTTTGCATGGGCAAGGCGGTGATGCCAAACACCATCAAACGTGGCGGCAAACCGGCGATGGCCTGACCCTGGGACAGCGTTTGCAGTTGTTGCACAAAGGCTTGGTGCACATCCGAGCGAGAGACAAAGCCACTGTGTTGTTCTGGCAGATGGTTGGCCACATCGTCCAACAGATCGCGCCACATGGCGGCTTGCCACGCTTGCGATGCGGGCAATGGCATGTGGGCATGCAACTGGTCTTTGCCTTTGGCCCACAGGTGCAGCCAATCGACGCGGTAGTTTTGGTAGCCGTCCAGCACATCGGCCAGTTGCTGCGCCAAGCCTAAGGCGCGTAAGCCTTGGGTGTCGTCTTGCAGGTAATGCGCCAGCGGTGCAAAGCGTGGGTCGCCCAGCCACACAGGCAAACGACGCAGGATGCGCCACACCAAGGGCGCTTTGTCCAAAGGCATGTGTGCGGGAAGTTGGTCAGCGCCCAACACCGTACGGTAGATCTGCCACAAAGCGGAAGAGGGAAGTTCGAGGCGGGTGGCCGCACAAATACCTAAAGCCGAGGCGTCTGCCAACGACAGGGTCAGCCAATGTTTCATGCCATTGCTCTGCACCAAAATGGTTTCGCTGGCCAAGGGCGGCAAGGGACGGTCTTTCACAAACTGCACCAGCAAGTCGCGCAGACCTTCCATGCGGTTGCTGTGAAAAACCATGAAACCAGAGGACGAGGAGGCGGTCATGTGTGGGGTGCAAAGGGGCAAGGCGCAGAGCTTAAGGCAGGGCAAGGCTCATGGCGTGAGCTGAGTGGTGTTTTTTTCGGTCGTGTAAACCTGTAAATTCACTGTCAAGCCTTGTTCAGACAGCCTTTGCGCGGTGACGCGCCCCATGCCTGCGACGCGGCGCATCAAGTCGTGCCAGTCGGTAAAAGGGCGCAAGGAACGCTGGGACAAGATGCGGCGGGTGAAGGCCGGTCCCACGCCGCGCAAGCCATCAAGCTCAGCTTCGCTGGCATGGTTGATGTCCAGTGCCCACAGAGGGCTACACAACAGCCACACACCGCCACAGATCCACTTGTTCAATCGCTTTCTCCTCGGAAAAAGCAATTAAACCTTGGCACAAAAGAAAAGGGATGACGCGCGGTTGCGCAAATAACGCAGCACAACCCCAGACCGCGTCAGGCCGTTTGCGCTAGCCACTGCATATAGCGGCTCACACCGGTTTGCACATCGGCAAACACATGGTCGCAGCCGCTGGCGCGAAGTGCACCCAGGTCGGCTTGGGTGAAGCATTGGTATTTGCCGCGCAATGCGTCAGGAAAATCAATATAGCGGATGCTTTTCGCATCGACAGCTTGCGCCAAGTCCATGGTCGGCGCTTGTTCTTCAGAACGGGCTGCATTGACCACCGCCAGCGCCACATCGTTGAAAGGCTGGGCACGACCCGTGCCCAAATTGAACAAGCCGTTTTGGGTGGGATGGTCAAAGAACCACAGGTTCACCGCCACCACATCGTCGATGTACACAAAGTCACGCTCTTGTTCACCCGCAGCGTAGCCACCGTAGTCGGCAAAAAGCTTGACATGGCCTTCTTGGCGCAATTGGTGAAACTGGTGAAACGCCACGCTGGCCATACGGCCTTTGTGTTGCTCGCGGGGGCCATACACATTGAAGTAGCGAAATCCCACCACCTGCGCGGTGTTCTTGGCAAAGTCGCTGCCCATTTCGCGGCGCATACGTTGGTCAAACAGCAGCTTGGAGTAGCCGTAGACATTCAGCGGTTTTTCATAGGCAGGGCTTTCCACAAAGCTGCTGGAGCCGCCATAGGTGGCCGCTGAAGACGCATACAGCAAACGCACACCTTGTGCCTGACAAGCAGACCACACATGGCAGGACACGCCGTAGTTGTTATCCATCATGTAGCGGCCATCGGTTTGCATGGTGTCGCTGCAAGCGCCTTCGTGAAACACAGCCTCGACCTTGCCGTATTCGCGTTTGGCAAAGGCGTCATAGAACACGCTGTGGTCGATGTAGTCGGCAATGTGTAAATCAGCGAGGTTGCGAAACTTGTCGCCATCGCGTAAATCATCTACCGCCAAAATATCGGTGATGCCGCGTTGGTTCAAACCTTTGACGATATTGCTGCCAATAAAACCAGCCGCGCCGGTGACAACGATTTTCATGCAGACAACTCCTGGTAAGTCACACCGGCGGTACCGAATTTGCCCACCACAATGCCACCGGCTTTGTTGGCCCATGGCAGGGCGTCGCGCAGCGACATGCCCGCCGCCATGAGGGACGCCAAAGTGGCAATCACCGTGTCGCCAGCGCCGGTGACATCAAATACTTCGCGGGCCACAGCGGGCACGTGCAGCACACCTTGGGCATCAAACAAACTCATGCCTTCTTCGCTGCGGGTCAGCAGCAAGGCGTCTAACTTCAGTGCTTGCCTTAAGTTGTGGGCCAGGGTTTGCAAATGCGCCTCATCCCGCCATTTGCCAATAACCTGTTGCAACTCGGCGCGGTTGGGGGTGATGACGCTGGCACCGGCGTAGCGCGAATAGTCGCTGCCTTTGGGGTCAATCAGTACCGGAAGTTTGGCTGCCCGAGCCGCCGCAATCATCTCGGCGATATGGGTCAAGCCACCTTTGCCGTAGTCGGAGAACAGCACCGCTTGGTGCTGGGGCAGCAGACTATGGAATTGTCGGGTTTGAGAGGCCAATACCTCGGACTGCGGCTCGCTCTCAAAATCTGCGCGGATGAGCTGTTGCTGACGCCCGATGATGCGCAGCTTGACCGTGGTCTGTAATTGCGGGTCGTTGCCCAAATGGGTGTGAATACCGCTGGCTTGCAACAGGGACAGCAAACGCCGTCCGTTGTCGTCTTCACCCACCACGCTCAGCAAGGAGGCTTGGGCGCCCAACATCACCACATTCAGCGCCACATTGCCGCAGCCGCCCAAGCGCTCTTCTTCACGGGTGACACGCACCACGGGAACGGGGGCCTCGGGGCTGATGCGATCGACCGCGCCGTACCAATAGCGGTCGAGCATGACATCGCCGACGACCAGCACCTGGGCTTGAAGGAGTTGGGTGGGAGAGCACAGCGTCATCAGAGTTCTTCAATTCGTCGGGCAGGGTAGCTGTCCCAAGCTTGGCAGCCCGGGCATTGCCAAAAATGGTGCAAGGCCTCAAAGCCACACGCAGCGCAGCGGTAGCGGCGAAGAGGTTTAACCGCATGGTCCAAGGCGCGTTGCACTTGCGGTTGTTGCGCAGGGTCCAGTCCCGCACCGGCCAGCCATTGGCTGGCGGCGATGAGTGAAGGGTGTTTGTGCAAATGCGCCGCGTAATGTTCTCGTGAATGCGACTTGCCCATGTGTTGCTCCAGCGACACCCAAGCATCGAGTACATCCAAGCTTTGCAACTGGGCATAGCCCTCTTGAAGCAGTGTCAACACCGCCACCTCGCGTTGCACCTGCGGGGCAAGTTGTGCCAAATCAGCAGCAATCAAAGGCAGGGCATAAGGGATGTCGTGGGCCAGTTGTTGCAGTTGCTCACAGGCTTGCAGGGTGTGTTGATGATCACGCAGCCAGTGCGCCAAAGCAATGCGCGGTCTGGCGTGCTGTGGGGCGCAGGTCATGGCCTCTTCTAGCAAAGCATGCACCTCTTCGCTGTCTTTGCTCAGTGCAGCCAATTCACACAGGTAGTGTGAGCGTCGGGTGTCAAATTGGCCTTGACCTGCTTGATCAAGTTGACGCGACACCTCGGCCGCTTGTCGCCAGTCACGGGCACGCTCGTAAATGCTCAAGAGCGCCAACAAAGCCTGTGCGGCCAATGGGGTGCCTTGCAAAGCCCGCAGCGCGGTTTCAGCACGGTCCAAGATGCCCGCTTTGACGTAGTCCATGGCGAGGTCGTATTGCGCTCGTTGGCGATCCGCCTCGCTGATGTCACCCCGCGAAAGCAAATGTTGGTGAACGCGCACAGCACGTTCGTACTCGCCACGTCGGCGAAACAAATTGCCCAAGGCGAAGTGCAATTCGGAGGTATCGGGGTCGCGCTGCACCGCTTCAATGAAAGCGTCTATGGCTTGGTCTTGCTGCTCATTGAGCAAATGGTTCAAACCTTTGAAATACGCTTTGGGGTTGCTGCGATTCTCCATGCGCAGTTGACGTAAATCAAAGCGAGAGGCCACCCAACCCAGCAAAAACGCTGCTGGAAGCCCTAGAAAAATCCAACTGATGTCTAAATCCATAGCTGTCAGGGGCCGTAAGGAATATCAGACGCAGAGGCTGGGGCGGTTGGTGTCACAGGTGTGTGGGTGATGGGGGCCGCTTGCACGGCTTTTTGCGCCAATCGGCGTTGGCGCCACCAGCGCGGCACCATGCCCAAGACGCCGACCACCACACCGGCAGCAAAAAACGCCAACAACACCAGCACCAAGGGAGAGCGCCATTGCAGACCAAACAGAAAACGCACCTGCACATCGTCTTGGTTGTTCAAGGCGAACGCAAACAGCATCAAAAAAATGGCCGCTTTCAGTGTCCACTGCAGCAGCCATAAGAATTGTTTCAAGACGATCCCCTGTGAATCAAGCCATTCTAGGCTTTAAGGTGTGTTGCCTTTAAGGAGTTGCTGGGTACGCACATCAACCGCTTCGCGCAGCGCTTTGCCAGGCTTGAAATGCGGCACCCGTTTTTCAGGGATAGCCACAGCCTCGCCTGAGCGTGGGTTGCGGCCCATGCGGGGAGGGCGGCGGTTGACGGAAAAACTGCCAAAGCCGCGCAACTCGATGCGGTGGCCTTTCACCATGGCCTCGCTCATGGCGTCCAGCAAAGCTTTGACGGCAAATTCTGCGTCGCGGTGCGCCAGTTGCGGGAACCGCGCTGCCAGTTCTTCAACCAAATCACTTCGGGTCATGGGTACTGCTCTCTCATCGACCTTGAAACATACATGACCACCTGCGGGAAAAGCAGGTGGTCAACGGCTGACAACGAATTATTTTTCGCTGGTATCGAGTTTGGCACGCAACAAAGCGCCCAAGCTGGTGGTGCCTGCGTTTTCACGCGAGGACTGTTGGCTGAGTTGCTGCATAGCTTCGTCTTGGTCGGCAGCGTCTTTGGCCTTGACCGACAACTGGATGTTGCGGGTTTTGCGGTCCACGTTCACCACGACAGCCGTGACTTCATCACCGACTTTGAGCACCTGGCTGGCGTCTTCGATGCGGTCGCGGGAGATTTCAGATACACGCAAGTAGCCAATGATGTCTTCGCCCAAGTCGATTTCAGCGCCTTTGGCGTCCACGGTTTTCACCTTGCCCGTGACGATTTGACCCTTGTCATTGACCGACACAAAGTTGGTGAAGGGGTCGGAGTCGAGTTGTTTGATACCCAAAGAAATGCGTTCACGCTCAACATCCACGGCCAACACCAAGGCTTCAACTTCTTGACCTTTCTTGAAGTTGCGCACAGCGGCTTCGCCGGTTTCGTTCCAAGACAGGTCAGACAAATGCACCAAGCCGTCGATGCCAGCGGCCAAGCCCACAAACACGCCAAAGTCGGTGATGGATTTGATCGGACCTTTGACGCGGTCGCCACGTTTGGTGGCAGCTGCAAATTCTTGCCAAGGGTTGGCTTTGCACTGCTTCATACCTAAAGAGATGCGGCGCTTGTCTTCGTCGATTTCCAAGACCATGACTTCGACTTCGTCGCCCAAGGCGACGATTTTGGAAGGGGCCACGTTTTTGTTGGTCCAGTCCATTTCAGAGACGTGCACCAAACCTTCGATGCCGGGTTCGAGTTCCACAAACGCGCCGTAATCGGCGATGTTGGTGACCTTGCCGTGCATACGGGTGCCTTGGGGATAGCGGCGGTTCACGCCCATCCAAGGGTCGTCGCCCATTTGCTTCAAGCCCAAGGAAACACGGTTTTTGTCGGTGTCGAACTTGAGGATCTTGGCGGTGATTTCTTGACCAGCGACCACCACCTCGGAGGGGTGACGCACACGGCGCCAAGCCATGTCGGTGATGTGCAACAAACCGTCGATGCCACCCAAGTCGACAAACGCGCCGTACTCGGTGATGTTTTTCACCACGCCATGAACGATGGAGCCTTCTTTGAGGTTTTCCATCATCTTGGCGCGCTCTTCGCCCATGGAGGCTTCGATCACAGCGCGGCGAGACAACACCACGTTGTTGCGCTTGCGGTCGAGCTTGATGACCTTGAATTCCATGGTCTTGTTCTCAAAGGGAGACAAGTCTTTGATGGGGCGGGTGTCGATGAGTGAGCCGGGTAAGAAAGCGCGGATGCCGTTGACCAACACGGTCAGGCCACCTTTGACTTTGCCGCTGGTGGTGCCGGTGACGAATTCGCCGGACTCTAGGGCTTTTTCCAAGCTCATCCAAGAGGCCAAGCGTTTGGCGGTGTCGCGGCTGAGGATGGTGTCGCCGTAGCCGTTTTCGACCGAGCTGATGGCCACCGACACAAAGTCGCCGGCTTGGACTTCGATTTCGCCCAAGTCGTTTTTAAATTCTTCGATAGGCACATAGGCCTCTGATTTCAGCCCCGCATTGACCACCACGTGGTTGTGCTCGACGCGGATGACTTCAGCGGTGATGACTTCACCGGTGCGCATCTCTGAGCGTTTCAGGGATTCTTCAAACAGGGCTGCAAAAGATTCAGACATTCAATTTCCTAATTTCGTCGGCCAAGCGGCCTACCCCAAGCAAGGGGCAGATAACAACTTGATCGACTGTTGTCGCGGCTAAACCGCAGTTGGGGTGAAACAACCTCAGCATCAAGCGCCAAGCAGCGCGAAAGGAATGCGGAGGAACCAATTCAGGTGCGACCGGAGCCAAACACCTGTTTGCTTTGCCACCAGTTCAACACTTGCGCCACCGAATCGTCGATGGAGAGCGAGGAGTTGTCCAAGTGCATTGCGTCTGGCGCGGGCTTGAGAGGTGCAACGCTGCGCTGTGTGTCGCGAGCGTCGCGCGCTTCCAAGTCTGCGCGAAGAGCCGAGATTGTAGTGGAAAAACCCTTTGAAATCAGTTGCTTGTGCCGCCGTTCTGCTCTTTTTTCTGCGCTGGCGGTCAAAAACACCTTCAAAGCGGCCTCGGGGAAGATGACCGTGCCCATGTCGCGCCCATCGGCCAACAGGCCGGGCAGACGGGCAAAATGGTGCTGTAAGTCCACCAAAGCTTGGCGAACCGCTGGCAAAACCGATACTTTGGAGGCGTTCATGCCCGCTTCTTCGGTGCGAATTTCCTCAGAAACATTGATGCCTGACAGAAGCACTTGCTCACCTTCAAAGCTCACAGGAAGGTGGCGGGCCAAGTCGGCGATGGCCGCTTCATGGGCGGTGTCCAGCGCCAAGCCCGCTTGCAAAGCGGCAAAGGCGGTGACGCGGTACAGCGCGCCGCTGTCCAAATAGTGATAACCCAAACGCTGGGCCACCAGCGCCGCCAAGGTGCCTTTGCCCGAGGCGGTGGGGCCGTCAATGCAAATCACAGGAACCTTTTCGGCATGGGACAGGCTGAACAAGGCCTCGAAATAATCGGGGAAGGTTTTGGCCACACATTTAGGGTCTTCGATGCGAACCGGCAAACCAGCGGCGTTGAAGGCGGCCAGCGAAAAACACATGGCGATGCGGTGGTCGTCATAGGTGTGGATGCTGGCGGCTTGCCACTGTTGAACAGGGTGGACGTGAATCCAGTCAGGGCCTTCTTCCACATGCGCGCCGAGTTTGCGCGCCTCGGTGGCCATGGCGGCAATGCGGTCGGTTTCCTTCACCCGCCAGCTAGCGATGTTGCGCAAGGTGCTGGGGCCGTCGGCATACAGCGCCATCACGGCCAAGGTCATGGCGGCGTCGGGGATTTGGTTGCAGTCCAAATCGATGGCTTTCAGCGGCCAAGCGCCTCGTCGGGTTTGCACCCAGTTGGGACCGCTTTCAACCACCGCGCCCATTTGCTTTGCTGCGTCCATGAAACGGATGTCGCCTTGGATGGAGTCTGCGCCAACGCCTTGAATGCGCACGCCTTGTTCGGACGCCAAAGCGCCCAGCGCAATGAAATAGCTGGCCGATGAGGCATCGGCCTCCACATGCAAAGTGCCAGGGGAGGTGTAGCGGCTGCCCGCAGGAATGGTGAAACGCTGCCAGCCTTCGCGCTGCACAGTGACGCCAAAGCGCTGCAACAGGTTGAGGGTGATGTCGATATAGGGCTTGCTGATGAGTTCGCCCACCACCTCGATGACCACATTTGTTTTGGCCACCAGCGGCAGCGCCAACAACAAGGCGGTGAGGAACTGGCTGGACACATCGCCGCGCACTTGGATGGGTTGGTCCAACTGCAAACCGCCGTGGCCTTGCAGGTGCAGAGGCGGGTAACCGTCTTGCCCTTGGTAGGTGATGTCACAACCCAGCTGGCGCAGCGCATCGACCAAGTCGCCAATCGGGCGCTCGTGCATACGCGCCACGCCATGCAAACGCGCTTTCGCGCCCATCAGCGCCAAGGCGGCGGTGAGGGGGCGCATGGCAGTGCCTGCATTGCCCATGAACAAATCGAGTTCTGATGAGGGAGCTTGCCCGCCCAAGCCGGTGATGCTGACCGTGCTGCCAGCCTCTACCACCTTGCAGCCCATTTGGCGCAAAGCATTGAGCATCACGCGGGTGTCGTCCGAGTCCAGCAGGTCATGCAAAGTGGTGGTGCCTTGGCACAAAGCCGCGAGCAACAACACGCGGTTGGAGATGCTTTTCGAGCCGGGCAGGGTGACTTTGCCTTGGGCGCTTTGCAGGGCGGGGATGTCGAGGAAGGCGGTGGCGAACATGCATTTAACTTTCAATTCTCGTCGCCGGCTTGCATATCCCACCCCGCACGGACTTGGCTGGCGCTGGCGATCAGCTGCTGTAATGCTTGCAACGCATTGTTTTCAATGGATTTTTCAAATTCATTGAGGGCGGCTTGGAAGTGACTCAACTGGGCCAATACCTCGGTGCGGTTGGCGCTCAAGATGTCTCGCCACACGGCAGGGTCGCTGGCGGCAATGCGGGAAAAATCCCTGAAACCCGGCCCAGCCAATTTCAAAAAAGCCTCGCCTTCGGGTTGGGCAGTCAGGGCATTGACCGCGGCAAACGCCAGCAAATGTGGCAGATGGCTGACCGCAGCAAAGGTTTGGTCGTGGGCTTCAGGCGTCATCTGGTGAACCCGGCTGCCCAGCGCTTGCCACAGCGCAGTGGCTTGTTCAATTTGGGCAGGCGTATTGCTGGGCAGAGGCGTCAAGATGAGGGCGCGATCTTGGTAAAGCGAGGCTTCGGCATGGTCTACACCAGCTTGGGCTTTGCCGGCAATTGGGTGGGCAGGTAAAAAACAGTTCAAGCGTTGGCCCAAATGGGCTTGGGCGGCGGCCACCACATCGCACTTGGTGGAACCCACATCCATCAGCAAACAGTGCTGGTCTAAATGTGCTGCCATGGCTTGGAAACAAGCGGCGGTTTGGCTGACCGGTACAGCCAACAGCACCACGTCTGCACCTTGTACGGCTTCGGCCAGCGAGTTGACAGCATGGTGAACCACGCCGCCTTGAAGTGCTTTGTCACGGGTGGCTTGCGATGGACTGAAGCCCACCACCTTGTCCACCAGTTGTTGCGATTGCAGTGCCAGTGAAAACGAAGCGCCCATGAGGCCGCAGCCGACCAAGCCGAGTTGCTTGAACTTCATGCGCCAACCGGGTAGGAGCCAATCACTTTGTAAAAGGCGCACAGACCTTGTAACGCTTGCAGCGCTTTGGCCACGTGGGGTTGGCTGATATGGCCATCAAGGTCGATGTAGAAATAGTATTCCCATTGCCCCGATTTGGCGGGACGGGATTCAAAGCGGGTCATGGACACGCCGTTGTCTTTGAGCGGCATCAACAGGTCATGCACCGCGCCCGGTTTGTTGGGCACCGACACCACCACCGAGGTGCAGTCTTTGCCCGAGGCAGGGGGTGTGGCCAAGGTTTGCGGCAAGGTGATGATGGCAAAACGGGTGCGGTTATAGGCCTCGTCTTGGATGGCG
>CANGPV010000010.1 GCA_947455935.1 Comamonadaceae bacterium | reverse complement strand
CCAGTGTGAAAAACAACCACCTTTTTCAACATGGGAAGCGTCTTACCTCCGCCCTGCTCTTCCCAATCAGGTGCTAATTCGTCCAAGAATTTAAGATAGGACAAGTCTCTGAACCTGTCCATGGTGATTAGCAAGACCGCGTCAGACTGCTTGAGCACATAACCCAGTTCATCTCGCTTGTTTAAAAAATTGATGGGTACTGCAACGGCACCTACCATTGCTATAGCAAACTTGATGGCGATAAATTCTGGGAAATTGGCCATCAACATCGCCACATGGTCCCCAGTTTTGACACCACTGTTGATTAAACCTGCGGCCAATCGTTTTGCCCAAGAATGCATGTCTGCATAGGTCCAACTTTGGCTATGGGTGATAACAAATGGTCTGCCCGGAAATTCTTGGGCGTTTTTGTCTAGCAAATCATCCAATGTCATGGGCTTCCACACCGGGTACCTTTGACGCAGCAACTCTTGCCTAACGCTCAGCGAAGGCCAATTTGTATGGCTGAAATCAATTGTCAAAGCATTTCCCACAGAGTGTTACTGACTGGTATGATTATCTACCTGCAAATATATTCTGAATTTAGGGGTTTTCCCTTTGGGTGCACAAAATGAAAATTGATTTCTCCGGTCAGGTAGCTTTGGTCACTGGCGCAGCGGGTGGCATTGGCCGCGCAGTGGCTTTGGCATTGGGCCAAGTTGGCGCAAAAGTGTTATTGGTTGATATCGCAAAAGAAGCGGGACTTCAAACCCAATCACTCATCGAAAATATCGGTGGCGAGGCCATGTTTGTCCAAGCAGATGTCAGCGATCCAGAACAAGTTCAAAACTATGTGAATACCGCCATGCAAACATGGGGGCGAATTGATATCTTTATGAACAATGCAGCATGGCAAGGTGAAATCCATTCCTTGGTGGACTACCCCTTGGAAGTGTTTGAAAAAGTCATGAACATCAATGTCCGAGGCGTATTTTTAGGACTTAAATACGTTCTGCCCATCATGATTCAACAAGGCAAAGGTGCTGTGGTCAATACGGCTTCGCTGGGATCTTTTTTGGCAACCCGCAAACTGGGCCCCTACACCGCCAGCAAACATGCAGTCATGGGTCTGACCAAAACTGCAGCCATTGAAGTGGCTCGCAAAGGTATCCGCGTCAATGCAGTGTGCCCTGGGCCTGTTGACACAGAAATGTTGCGTGACATTGAAGCTTCACAAGCGACAGGTTCAGCCGAACAACTGCGTGCGCAACGCACGGCGTCCATTCCTGATGGAAGGTATGCCGATCCGGTCGAGGTTGCGAATTTGATGCTTTACCTCGCCTCTGATTTATCAAGCCACATCACAGGCCAGGGCATTCAAATCAATGGTGGCAGCAACTACTGACCATTATTTATATCTGCCACACAAAGACTTTTGTCAGTGTGGATAAATTGGCATATTGGCGGAAGCGGTGAGATTCGAACTCACGAACGGTTTCCCGTTGCCGGTTTTCAAGACCGGTGCAATCGACCACTCTGCCACGCTTCCTAATCGTGTGTGTCTTAGCGCTAGTGATTCTAACCAGCTTTGTAGGCTGGAAAGGCTAAGCGTTCAATGATTCATGCGGTAAAAACAAAGCTTGCAAATCACTCAACATATCAAAGCCACGCTCAGTTGGGAACACCTTTTGCAAATCACGCTCAATCAATCCCAAAGACTGCGCCTTGTCCAAAGTTGACGCAATTGAACTAAGGGGGAGTCCGGTTCGCTCAGTGAACCACTTCAGTTCAAAACCGTCCTTTAAACGAGTGGCATTCAGCATGAACTCAAAGGGCAGATGTTCGCGTGAAACTTCTTCAAACGAAGCTGTTGCACCTTCACCCGTGGTTTTTTCCATGTAGAGCTTGGGCTCGCGGTGCTTGACCATGCGCACCACTCGGTGGGCAAAGCTCAGCTTGCTGTGCGCTCCTGCACCTACACCCAAATAGTCGCCAAATTGCCAGTAGTTGGTGTTGTGCCAACAGCGGTGTCCCGCCTTGGCATAGGCTGACACTTCATAGCGTTGCATACCTATGGCTTGCGTTTGCTCGGTGATGCGGTCCAACATGTCGTAAGCCAAATCCTCAACGGGTAGGTCTGATGGTGGGTATTTGGCAAACAGCGTGTTGGGCTCTATCGTCAGGTGGTAAATGGACAGGTGAGGGGGCTTCAGCGCTAGCGCAACTTTTAAGTCTTCGTCCAGTTGCGCCATGGTTTGACTGGGCAAGGCGTACATCAAATCAATGTTGAAGGTCTCAAACGCTTGTGCGGCCTCCCCCACCGCCGCTATTGCTTGGTCAGCGTTATGTACACGCCCCAAAGCCTGTAAATGTTGATCGTTAAAACTTTGCACCCCCACAGACAAGCGATTCACACCTGCAAGTCTGAAAGCATGAAAACGTTCTTTCTCAAATGTGCCGGGGTTGGCTTCCAAAGTGATTTCACAGTCTGGCACTAAATTTAAACGTGCCCGCACATCGCTGATCAAGCGAGCAATACCCTGCGCTGAAAACAAACTGGGTGTGCCTCCGCCGATGAAAACGCTGTGCACCTGCCTACCCCACACCAAGGGCAAACTTGCCTCAATGTCAGCACACACCGCGTCCAAATAAGCTTGCTCGGGCAGTTCAGCTTGACGCATTTCATGCGAATTGAAATCGCAGTAAGGGCATTTTTTTAAGCACCAAGGCAGGTGCACATACACAGACAAAGGCGGCAGCGAGGGCAGCGACAAGGTGCCCGGCCGCATCAAATGCTGAATATCTAACGTCATGCAAACCAACGCATTTGCATCAACGCCAACATAGCCCTTGCTGCTTGCCCTCGGTGGCTTAAGGCATTTTTTTCTTCCTCCGTCATCTGGGCAAAAGTTTTACCCTTTGAGGGAATCCACATGACGGGATCAAAGCCAAACCCTTTGTCTCCCATGGGTTCAGTGGTAATTTCTCCTACCGCACGGCCTGTGGCAATCAAGGGTTCTGGGTCTTGGGGACTGCGTACCGCCACCAAGGTACTGACCAAGGCCGCACGTCGCTCAGTGATGCCAAGCATTTGCTCTAGCAATGCCTTGCGGTTGTTGTCGTCGCTTTTGGGGTAACCAAACTGAGTGCAATAGAAAGCTGTTTGCACACCAGGCAAGCCACCAAAGGCATCCACACACAAACCCGCGTCGTCTGCGATAGCAGGCAAGCCGCTGTGCAAACTGGCATGGCGCGCCTTGGCCAAAGCGTTTTCAACGAAGGTATGGAATGGCTCGTCGGCTTCTGGGATATTCAATGTCGATTGCGCCACCAACGCCACACCCAAGGACGCAAACAGGGCTTGAAGTTCGGCGAGTTTGCCCGCGTTGTTAGATGCCAAAACCAAGGTAGGGGTTGCCACATTCATTCGCTCAGGGCCTTGTGTTGCAGATTGATCAATTCACGAATGCCCTTGTCAGCCAAAGACAGCAAGCTGTCCATTTCGCTACGGGTGAAGGCCACACCTTCAGCTGTACCTTGCACTTCGACAAACCCGCCGTCACTGGTCATGACCACATTCATATCGGTGTCGCACACAGAATCTTCGGTGTATTCCAAGTCCAGTAAGGCTTGACCATGGAGCAGCCCCACAGAAATGGCAGCGACATGGTGATGGATGGGACTTGAAGCGATCAGACCTTTGGCAATCAAACCATTGACCGCATCTTGTGCTGCCACAAAAGCACCCGTGATAGCTGCCGTGCGGGTTCCACCATCGGCTTGCAACACATCGCAGTCAAGCTGAATGGTGCGTTCACCCAATTTTTTCAAGTCGAATACTGCTCGCATAGAACGACCAATCAAGCGCTGAATCTCTTGGGTACGTCCGCTTTGCTTGCCCTTTGCTGCCTCGCGATCACTTCGGGTATGGGTAGCGCGGGGCAACATACCGTACTCAGCAGTTACCCAGCCTTCACCGCTGCCACGTTTATGCGGCGGTACTTTTTCTTCAACTGACGCTGTGCACAACACCTTGGTGTTGCCAAACGCAATCAAGACCGAACCCTCGGCATGTATGGTGTAGTGGCGAGTGATGGTGATGGGGCGTAAAGCGTCGTTGGCGCGGTGAAGACGTGAGGGTATAGAGCTCATGGTGGTATGAAGTACGTAGGGTGGGGATGGCTGGTATTGTCCTTCAAGCCTGTCAGGCTCAGCAGAGATAATGCTTCTTTCACTTAAAGCCTCCTATGTCCCTGCAAAGCATGACCGGTTACGCCAGCGCCCAAACCTCGCTGGATCTTGCTAATGCACCCCAAGGTGCGCGTTTGGGCTTGGAGATACGCAGTGTCAACAGCCGCTTTTTGGACATCAGCTTTCGCTTGCCGGATGAATTGCGCCAGCATGAACCCGCCTTGCGCGAATTGATGGGTCAGCACATCAAACGTGGCAAAGTTGAACTTCGCGCTCATCTAGAAACCCATCAAGCCAATGCCATGCCCGTCCCTGACAAAGCTTTGCTGCAAAACCTTGTCGAGATACAGCAACAAGTTCGACATACCTTGCACGATGCCCCGCTGCTGTCCGTGGCCGAAGTGATTCGACTCAGCCACGGCCCCCTGCTGCCCAGCCAAGACTGGAGTGCACAAGTTGTGGCTTTAGGTCTGCAAGTCCTGAATCAGTTGGGTGAAGCCAGACAACGCGAAGGTCAACGTTTAGCCGATGATTTATTGCAACGCGCACAACAGTTGCACGCCTTGGCAGACCTTGCCCTGCCTTTGGTGCCTCTCACCGTGGAATCCCAGCGCCAGCGGTTCCTTGAGCGTTGGCGTGAAGCCATGGCACTGGCAGACGCCCACGCATTGCCCGACACTGTTCAAGAACGCGCCTTAGCGGAGGCGGCCAGTTTTGCTGTACGCGCCGATGTAGCTGAAGAGGTCACTCGTCTCAAAACCCATTTGGATGAAATCAGCCGCTTGCTCAAACTCGCTACCCATAAAGAAGGGGTGGGCAAACGTCTGGACTTTCTCATTCAAGAACTGCACCGCGAAGCCAATACACTTGGTTCTAAAGCCAGCGCCATCGAGATGACGCGCATCTCGCTGGACATGAAGGTGCTGATCGAGCAAATGCGCGAACAAGTTCAAAACCTCGAATGATGACGACATACCCTGGCAATCTGTATGTGGTTGCAGCACCCAGCGGTGCAGGCAAATCCAGTTTGGTCAAAGCCTTGATGGAGCTTGACGCAGGTGTGCAACCCTCGGTGTCACACACCACCCGCGCACCCCGTGGCCAAGAGTTCCATGGCCGCGAATATTTTTTCATTGACGATAAACAATTCGATGACATGATCGCCTCCCAAGCTTTTTTGGAGTGGGCCCACGTACATGGCAACCGCTATGGCACCAGCAAAGCGACCATTGAAGAACGTATTGCGCAAGGCATGGACGTTATTTTGGAGATTGATTTTCAAGGCGCTATTCAAATCAAACGTTTGTTTGCCAATGCAGTGCTGATTTTCATCCTACCGCCCAGTTGGGAAGAGTTACGTGCCCGCTTACAACGCCGTGGTGAAGACGCTCCCGATGTGATCGAAGTCCGCTTGGCCAATGCCGCCCAAGAGATGGCCCAGGCCCACGAGTTCGACTTCGTTATAATTAATCAACTTTTTGATAAAGCTTTATTTGATCTCAAAGCTATCGTTCATGCGCAGCGCCTCAAATACGCGTCGCAACGCAGAATTCGAAGCGATATTTTCCAAGCCTTGAAACTCACCTGACCACCGGAGCACCACCATGGCACGCATCACTGTTGAAGACTGTCTCGAACAAATCCCTAACCGTTTCCAGTTGGTTTTGGCCGCCACTTACCGTGCCCGCATGCTGGCCCAAGGTCACACGCCCAAGATAGAGAGCAAAAACAAGCCTGGCGTCACTGCTTTGCGCGAAATAGCTGCAGGCAAGATTGGCTTGGAAATGCTTAAAAAAGTACCCGGTTAAGGTATCGCTGCCTAAGGCAAGCACCTTAAATCAAGCAAAGCACTGCCAACGCAGTGCTTTTTTTTCACCCCTGCGCCATGGGCCTGACAAAACGCTACAGTTAAGCCTATGTTGTCCGCCGACAAAATCCTCCCTCCTCCTACCCCTGCCAGCAATGCAGCGGCGGCCAGTTTTGCCTTGCTTGAGGCCAAACTGGACTATCTTGGCGCAGATGGCGTAGAGCACGTTAAACGCGCTTACCGGTTCGCAGACGAAGCTCACCTTGGCGTTACCCGCAGAAGCGGCGAGCCCTATATCACCCACCCCATTGCCGTGGCTTTGCAATGCACCGAATGGAAGCTTGACAGCCAAGCCTTGATGGCAGCGCTTTTGCACGATGTGATGGAAGACTGTGGCGTCACCAAGGTCGATCTGCTGGAAAAATTTGGACCCCATGTGGCTGACTTGGTAGATGGTCTTACCAAACTCGACAAACTCAGCTTTGACACCCAAGAAGAAGGTCAAGTCGAGTCATTTCGCAAAATGCTGCTGGCCATGGCACGTGATGTGCGTGTTATTTTGGTCAAGCTCGCAGACCGCACCCACAATATGCGCACCATGGAGGCCATGCCGCGTACACGCTGGAAGGCCATCAGCAGCGAAACCTTAGAGATTTACGCGCCGATTGCACATCGCTTGGGTTTGAACCAAACCTACCGCGAACTTCAAGATTTGGCCTTTCGCTATCTTCGCCCTTGGCGATATCAGATATTGGAAAAAGCGGTGCTCAAAGCCCGCAGCCGACGCCGTGATTTGCTGCAAAAACTGCAACGCGATGTGGAAGGGGCATTCAAAAACGCCAAGCTAGATATTCATATTTTTGGGCGAGAAAAAACTCTGTTCTCCATCTATCAAAAGATGGACCAAAAGCACCTTAGCTTTGCGCAAGTCACCGATATTTACGGCATGCGTATCTTGGTGCCCAACTTGGTTGACTGCTACACCGGTTTAGGGATCTTGCATCAGCTGTATAAACCCGTGCCAGGTAAGTTCAAAGACCATATTGCCATTGCCAAGGTCAACGGCTACCAGTCTTTACACACCACGCTGGTTGGGCCTGCAGGCATCAATGTCGAGTTTCAACTGCGTACTGAAGCCATGCATGTGGTGGCTGAGTCAGGCGTGGCTGCCCACTGGATGTACAAAGACAGCGACCCTAGCCATGAACGTGCTGAACGCTCAGGCACCCAGTGGCTGCAATCATTGCTTGATATCCAAGACGAAACCCGCGATGCCGCAGAGTTTTGGGACCACGTGAAAGTTGATTTGTTCCCTGATGCGGTGTACGTGTTCACCCCAAAGAGTCACATCATGGCCTTGCCACGTGGAGCGACCGTGGTGGATTTTGCGTATGCGGTACATACCAATGTGGGCGAGCGTACCTTAGGTGCCAATGTCAACGGTCAGCCAGTGTCTTTACGCAGCGAACTCAGCAACGGCGATGTGGTGGAAATCCTTACTTCAACAGACACCACACCCAACCCTGCATGGTTAGGCTTTGTCAAAACCGGTCGTGCCCGTTCCAAAATTCGCCACTATTTGAAAACCCGTGCGCAGTCGGAGTCACAAGACTTGGGCGAAAAATTATTGTTGCAATCTTTGCGAGCGGAAGGTTTTGCGCAACTCCCCGCCACCGATACAGCACACAAGACCTTGTGGGACAAATTGCTGCGCTTCACAGGCAGTAAAAACCTTAATGAGTTGCTTACCGACATTGGTTTAGGTAAACGTGTCGCCACCATTGTGGCCAAGCGCTTGGTCAAGTTATTGGCCGATTTGGGCGAGCGTCCTGACCCACTGCTGCTGAGTCGAGAACGCTTCACCGCCCACGAAACCTTGTCGCAAGGCAGCGTGGTGGTCGATGGCAGCGACAACGCCTCGGTGCAATATGCGCAGTGCTGCCATCCCTTGCCAGGTGATGCCATCCTCGGCTATTTAGGTCACGGTGAAGGTTTGGTGATACACATGGAGAGCTGTCAGGTGGCTCAACGCCTTAAAACCAAAGATAGCGAGCGTTTTATTTCGGTGGAATGGTCAGATGAACCCGTTCGCAGTTTTGAAGTCAGCATTGTGGTCACGGTATTGAACGGCAAAGGTGTGTTGGCCAGTGTGGCAGCGGCCATCACTTCGGCAGAGGCTGATATCAAACTCGTCAGCATGGTGGATGAAGTCAGTGGCAAAGAAGCTACCGATTTGCGTTTCTTGATCGCCGTGCAAGATGCCGCTCATTTGCAGTCGGTATTGGGCAGTTTGCAACGCTTACCTTCGGTCAGCAAAGCCAGCAGAGCGTTTTCGCAGCGAGCCTCTCAAGGTTTCGCGGGATAAATCACCGACAAGACTTCAATGTCCAAGCTACCCTTGGGCGTTTGCAACTTCACTACATCGCCCACACGCGCTTTTAGCAAGGCTTGCGCAATCGGTGACACCCAACTGACTTGCCCTTTTAAGCTGTCGGCCTCATCCACCCCTAAGATGGTGATGGTGTTTCCAACACCATGTTGGTCTTCATAACTAACAGTAGCGCCAAAAAAAACTTGGTCATTGCCAAAGTGAATACCAGGGTCTGACACTACAGCAATCTCCAGACGCTTGGTGAGAAAACGTATTCGACGGTCAATTTCACGCAAACGTTTTTTGCCGTAAATATAGTCACCGTTTTCAGACCTGTCACCATTGCTTGCAGCCCAATGCACAATCTCAACGACTTTGGGACGCTCGTTGTCAATCAGGTCCAGCAGTTCGGTGCGCATAAGCGCATAGCCATGCGGCGTGATGTAATTTTTACTGCCGCTAGGTAGGGATGGGGAGTTGTCTTCGTCGTCGTCCTGATCGGACTCGCGGGTAAAGGCTTTACTCATATATGTATAAATGGTGCGGCTGGCAGGATTCGAACCCACGACCCCTTGGTTCGTAGCCAAGTACTCTATCCAACTGAGCTACAGCCGCACAGGACGCAAATCATAACATGTGATTGATCCGTGTTTGTAAACAAAGAATGTGGTGGGCCCACCTGGACTCGAACCAGGGACCAAAGGATTATGAGTCCTCTGCTCTAACCAACTGAGCTATAGGCCCTAGAGCCGATTGTATTCAGTAAATCGCCCACCATTTTTGCTTCACCCACGGCTTGCATACAAACTCCATCGCCCTGGATGCTTGTTGTGCAGGGGTGAGTTGCAAGCTTTTATCTGAGAGACGAAATACAAACTCAAGATGTTCAGTCGGGGCTGGCACACCCGTTGACGCATTGCCTTTGTCACGCACAAAAGGCACGATATCTACATAAGCTTGTTGCGCAGAAAGCGACGCTTGAAGATGGCCGCGCACCTCCCTTTTGCCATCACTCCCCTCAAACCACTGGGTCAGAGTAGGTTTGCCAAATTGAGCACACTGAACAGTGTCGAGCGGCCAAATGACGCAAATCTCTTTTTCATTCAAGCGGACAATTTGCTGCTTGTACACATTGGTCATGCTTTCTTGCGCATAACTTTCGCAAAAATATTCTTCACCTGTTGACTGCGAGCAAGCAGTCACAACCAGACAAGAGATACAAGTCCAAACCCATTGATATTTCACAACGTCAGAACCAAGGCTTTTCACACTGACCCATAAATACAGCGCTCACCTTCATTTGACCGACCTCACCCTCGATGAAACGAATGCCATTGGATTGCGTGTAAATATTCAATACTTGGGTCGCAGTATTGAAGTCAAACGCATAGGACATGTTTTCCACTGCATGGGTGGTGTAGCTGCCGTGAAAACCCACTGGCGTTTGCGCGGCGAAATAGTTATCGCGGTTGAGTTCTTTGTACAAGGGAAAGCGGTGGTTATCCAAATACACCTCGCCACGACGAATTTCTATGCGATGAGTTTCAACCACGCGGTTTTCTTGCACCATGGCAGTCGATGTGGTGTCACCCTCGGTGGTCCAGAACCGCGACTGCTGAGCTTGTCCTTGGCAACTGAGCGTGGGGTAAAGGGCACCATACCCATAGACCCCCATGGGCAGTAACACACAGGCGGTGGCCAAACCCATAAATTTCAACGCCCTGCTGGGTTTGACAGCAATGCTGGGTTTGGCAGCAACACTGACAGACT
Organism: Comamonadaceae bacterium; assembly: GCA_947455935.1. Taxonomy (GTDB): domain Bacteria; phylum Pseudomonadota; class Gammaproteobacteria; order Burkholderiales; family Burkholderiaceae_C; genus Limnohabitans. Next base: position 28,046 of record CANGPV010000010.1, on the reverse strand, counting down.
TGGGCAACGCTGCTTCATGATTCGACTTAATTTCATGCGCAATAGATGGCACATCTTGCGGTACCGCCAACGCCTCAACAGAATCAACTTCTGAGCCAAAGTCTGTCAAAACTTCGGCCTGTGTTTCAGTGGGAAATTCATCAGACGCGATAGTGTTGGAAACTATAGCTGTGGGGATTTTCCGAAGAGGTCTTTCAACCTTGGGGACAATAACCGTTTGAAAATTCAACTCAGGCCAACTGTTGTCTACTGTGACAGTGTTCCGAATTTGTACTTCATCTATCTGCACTTTAGGAGACGTGGGTACAGGGTCAACAGGTAGCGGCGTGATCGCAGTTTTTTCATGTCTTTTGGGATTGATCCGATCTAATTTGCCATGCACCTGATCAATATTTTTCTGCAAGCCATCCAAGCGAATATCTGACACCAAATTAGGTGATGTCGACATATAAGCAGCAAAGTCCAAGCCTTGACGGTTATCAGCAAAACCACCTTCACCCAAACCTTGGCGATTGATCTGGAAACCATTAGCGCCAATTTTTTGCACATTGGAAAGATTCGCTTGCTCTTGAATCTTTTGCACATTGGGGTCGTCCCCTTCTTGTGCAAAAGCATCTTGTTTGAGCTTTTCTGTGGCGTTGACTGCAACCAGTTCCACATCGTTAGCATCTTCAAACGTACCGCTGACTTGTTGGATGTTTTCCTGCATGGTCCGCGTGACAATGTCGCTCAGACTGCCATGGGACTCTTGACCTTCCCACTCGCCTTGGTTAGCTGCATCATCAATCTCACGCTTGCCGTTGGCGTTACTGTGCTTGTGGGACAAGCTCATGCCAAAACTTCGTCCTGCACCTTTTCTGCGATTTCGCTTTCGGGTGTGCAAAGACTTCACTTCCTCGTCGCTGCCAAATGGCTTGAAGTTTTTGATTTCCAAAGGAGCGTAATACGAGCTGAATTGTTTTTCTGAGACATCGAATGCGTCAAGCAAGTTTTCAAACAAGCGTTTTTCTATCTCAACCACTTTGCCATCAGACATCATGGAGTCGCACACATTGGCCAAGATCAGTAATTTTTGATCTGCATTCAACACAGAAGTCACTTGGCTACAAAACTGGTTCATCTTCACTTTTCGCACATACTTCATGGCGAAGTCTTGCAAATGCTCAAACTCTCCGATGACCACCTGTAACTGACCAATTTCTTCCTCGGCTATATCTCCATCAGCAGCCATCATGTAAAGCAATGAAGCAGCAATCGCCAAGTGCGGCGTAATGACATCTTCATTAAGTTGTGTGGCGTCATAAGGCCCTAATAAAGATTTTTCGTTTTTGAGGGCAATGGCACTGTGATAGGTGGAAAAAGATTTTGAAGAGTAACCAAAGGCCTTGCAAATACTTTGGAACAATTCTTCTTCTACCTGCTGACTAACACCATCAGCCAATAAACAATCACACAAATTGCACAAAATACACAACTTGTCTTCATTGCTGAGAAGCGGTGGCGCATCCTTAAGAAATTGATCCAAGGCAGTGGTTTCCACGTACTCAAATGCCAGCTCCAACACATCTTGGTTGCCGCCGATGACCGCCTGTAATTGACTGGATTCGTGATCGTCAATTTCCCCATCGGCCATCAACATGTAAAGCAAGGCCACCGCCAAAGATAGAAAAGGCGTTAATTCAATGGGTTCATCATCTATTTCATCGGTAGCTACCGATGACTGGGGTGCGTTCATGGTTGCCTCTGAATGTGCGCATATACATGTTGCGACATTTCAGACAAGTGTCACCCATGGGCGTGCACCACAACACACGATTACCCACGAAAAGCGAGTGATTGTGTTTTTTTAAATCTAACAGCTTATGTAATTAACAGCCATTTTAAAAAGGTTTGTTAATTTGACTTGTGACTTAAGGCGTTACTCACCAACTTTGCGGTGATGTCCACAATTTGAATCATGCGGTCATAGGGCATGCGGGTCGGGCCAATCACCCCCAAAGTACCCACGACTTGGCCGTCAACTTCGTAATTGGCGCTGACCACTGACAACTCTTCAAACGGCACGATTTGGCTTTCGCCACCGATATAAATACGCACGCCTTCGGCTTGCGAGGAAATATCAAGCAAGCGCATGAGTTGTGCTTTTTGTTCGAACAAGTCGAAAGCGCGGCGCAATTGACCCATGTCGCTGGAAAAATCGGACACAGACAACAAATTACGCTCGCCACTGATGACCACCTCGTCTTCGGTTTGCACCAAGGCCTCCGAACTGAAGTTGACGGCAGCCTGCATCAGTGCAGCAATTTCGCTGCGCAAGCTCTCCACCTCAGCTTGCAGACGTTCACGCACCTGATCGATGGCCATCCCAGCGAAATGTGCGTTGAGGTAATTGGACGCTTCCACCAACTGCGACTGCGAAAAATCGGTGTCGGTAAATATCACCCGGTTTTGCACATCACCCTCGGGGGTGACGATGATGACTAACACACGTTTGTCGGACAGGCGCAAAAACTCGATATGGTGAAACACCGAACTGCGCTTGGGTGCCATCACCACCCCGACAAAGTTGGAGAGGTTGGACAACAGTTGTGCTGCGCTGCTGATGACTTTTTGCGGTTGCTCGGCCACCAAACTGGGGGTTTGCAAATGCTCACGGTCAAAGGTCAGCATGGTGTCGACAAACAAACGGTAGCCACGCGCTGTAGGAATGCGCCCCGCCGAGGTATGGGGGCTGACGATCAGGCCCATGTCTTCCAAATCGGCCATGACGTTGCGCACAGTGGCTGGCGACAGTTCTATGCCGTTGGCGCGGGAAAGGGTACGAGAACCCACGGGTTGGCCGTCAGCGATATAGCGCTCCACCAGGGTCTTAAGCAACAACTTGGCGCGATCGTCCAGCATGGTCATCCTTTCAGGGCATTTTAATGATGTAATTTGCCCTATGCAGCCCCAGTTTTCCCATATCGCCGTTATCGGCAAATCCCATACTTCTTCAAGCCATGCGGCCAGCACGGCGACTGGTCAACCTATCTTGACGTCATTGGTAGATTTCTTGCAACGCCAAGGTTGCCATGTGGTGATTGAAAAAGAGACAGCCGCGCAGTGGGAAAACCACGCCTGCCCTGTGATGGACGTTGCAGGTATTGCCCAACATTGCGATGTGGCGCTGGTCGTCGGCGGCGACGGGACCATGCTGGGTTTTGGGCGGCAACTGGCACCCCATGGCATCCCCTTGATTGGCATTAACCAAGGCAGATTGGGCTTCATCACCGACATTCCCTTAGATCAGATGGAAGCTGCTTTAGAACCCATGTTGCTAGGCCAGTACGAGGAAGACCACCGTATTTTGTTGCACGCCCAGGTGTGGCGTGGCCCTGACTGTGTGTTTGACGCACTGGCTCTGAACGATGTGGTGATCAACCGTGGTGCCTCGTCGGGCATGGTGGAAATGCGCGTATCGGTGGATGGGCATTTTGTGGCCAACCAACGCGCTGATGGCCTCATCATCTCTACCCCCACAGGTTCGACGGCTTACGCTTTGTCTGCAGGCGGCCCTTTGTTGCAACCCGCCTTGGGCGGCTTGGTGATGGTGCCAATAGCGCCCCACACGTTTTCAAATCGCCCCTTGGTATTGGCGGACCTTGTTGAAATCAGCATCGAGTTGGTGGGCGGGCGCGATGCCAGCGCCAATTTCGACATGCAATCCATGGCCAGCTTGCAGATGGGCGACCGCTTGGTGGTGCGTAAATCACCACACCATGCGGTATTTCTTCACCCCACGGGATGGAATTACTTTGACACACTGCGGCATAAACTGCATTGGAATGAGGGTGGTTCATGAGCTTGCAACGCATCAGCCTGCGTGACTTTGTCATTGTTCGCCAACTCGAACTCGAGTTTGGCGCTGGCTTTACCGTGCTCAGCGGCGAAACTGGGGCTGGTAAATCTATTTTGATAGACGCATTGCAGTTGGTGCTGGGTGCCCGTGCCGAAGCCAGCGTGGTGCGAGAAGGCGCGGCACGTAGCGAGCTGTGCGCTGAGTTCACCACACCTGCACATTTGCAGCCTTGGTTGCACATCAACGGTTTTGACGCTGCCGATGAGCTGCTGCTCAAACGCAGCATTGATGCCCAAGGCAAAAGCCGAGCGTGGATCAACGGCAGCCCCGCTACCGCCACCCAGTTACGTGAAATTGGCGACCAATTGCTGGATATTCACGGGCAACATGCTTGGCAAAGTCTCACGCGACCCAGCGCCGTGCGTGAATTGCTGGATGCCTACGCCCAAATTCCTGCACAAGCTTTGCAAACGCTATGGAACGATTGGCGAGAGCGCCTGCAAACCTTGGAACACGCACGCTTGGCACAAGACCAGTTGCAACAAGAACGTGAGCGCCTGAGTTGGCAAATTAGCGAGGTCGACAAACTCGCCCCGGGTGCAGATGAATGGGATGAGCTCAACGCCCAACACAGCCGCTTGTCACACGCGCAGTCACTGATGGACGCAGCGCAAACAGCTATCGCCCATTTGAACGATGAAGATGGAGCCCACAGCCATTTGGCGCAGGCTGTCAAAGCCATGCAAGAGCAAGCACATATCGAACCAGAGTTTCAACAACTCAGCGATCAACTCGGCTCGGCTTTGGCGCAAGCCGAAGATGCAGCCCACAGCTTGCAGGCGTGGTTGCGCCGCGCTGATTTAGACCCCCAAGGTTTGGCCGAGATTGACGCTCGCATGGGTTTATGGGTGGCTTTGTCACGCCGCTACAAACGTACGCCGCAAGAACTGCCTGTGCTCTACATCGGATGGCAGCAAGAACTCACCAAGCTCGACGCTGCAGCCGATGTAGCAGCGCTCGAAGCCGCAGAGCAACAAGCCCAAAATGCCTTCATGATGGAGGCCAAAAAACGATCCAAAGCTCGCCAGGCTGCAGCGCCCAAACTGGCAGCCAGCATCACCCAAGCCATGCAAAGCTTAGGTATGCAAGGCGGTCAATTTCAAGTGCAATTGCAGGCCCTGCCAGAACCTGCCAGCCATGGTTTGGAAGAGGTGCAATTTTTGGTGGCTGGTCACGCTGGCAGTACGCCACGCCCGGTTGGCAAAGTGGCTTCAGGGGGCGAACTCTCTCGTATCGCCTTGGCCATCGCTGTTACCACCAGCCAGTTGGGTACAGCACAAACACTGATTTTTGACGAGGTCGATGCAGGCGTCGGTGGCGCTGTCGCTGAAACCGTAGGCCGTTTGATGAAGCAATTGGGCAAAGACCGCCAAGTGTTGGCGGTCACCCATTTGCCCCAAGTTGCTGCCTGCGCAGACCACCATTGGGTGGTGGCCAAACATGCCGACAAAACTGGCGTTTCAAGCGTTGTCACCCCTGCTGAGGGCGAACAGCGGGTCGCAGAAATTGCCCGCATGTTGGGTGGCGAGCGTTTGTCTGACACCACCCACGCCCATGCACGTGAAATGTTGCAAGCCATGACCAAGGCGGCCCCCAAGCCTAAGACTGCACGCACATGAACCGCGAACTCATCCTCATCACGGGCATGTCGGGTTCAGGCAAATCCATTGCTTTGCATGCCTTGGAAGACGCGGGCTATTACTGCGTGGACAACCTGCCCCCCGAACTGCTGCTGCCCTTTGTGCATTTGGAAGACCAGACCCAGCAAGACAAAGTGGCCATCGCCATGGATGTGCGCAGCGCCCACGCCCTGCACTTGGTGCCTGCCCAACTGGCGCAACTGCGCGAACAACAGGTGAATGTGCGGTTGCTGTTTTTAGATGCCAACACCGACACCTTGGTGCATCGTTTTTCTGAAACGCGGCGCAACCATCCGCTCTCTCGAGCGGACAAAGGCGCGGCGGTCTCTACCCGTGATTTGGCAGCAGCCATCGAATTGGAACGCCAACTTTTGTCTGATTTGCGCGAAGAGTCGCACATCATTGACACCAGTTTGCTGCGTGCGGTGAAGTTGCAAGACTATGTGCATTCGCTGGTGTCTGCACCCAGCGCACAGCTCACCCTGATGTTCGAGTCTTTCGCTTTCAAACGGGGCATTCCTGTGCATGCCGACTTTGTCTTCGATGTGCGCATGTTGCCCAATCCCCATTACGAACCCGACCTGAAAGCCCTCACAGGGCGGGACGCTGCAGTAGCGCTTTGGTTAGAGCACCAAACGCCCGTGCAAAACATGCAAGCCCATATATGCCAGTTTTTAGAGCAATGGTTGCCCTCTTTGAAAAATGATCATCGCAGCTATGTGACGGTGGCTATCGGGTGCACGGGAGGTCAGCACCGATCGGTGTTCTTGGTAGAAGCTTTGCATAGGCATTTTTCTCCCGACTGGGTTAGCCTCAAGCGCCACCGCGAGCTTGACACGGTTTAGTCTTGCAGTAGCTTGCGCACAGGCGCAGGCAAGCCCAGCGCGGGCCACATCCTGCGATCGAACCACTTCCCCACTGCCAATGCAGTTGCTTGAGGCAACCGCAAATGCGCCACATGCAAATGCAAGTCTTTGTGGGTCAACACATGCACAAAGGCAGGGGCCATGCTGACTTTGCTCCGCAGTGCAGGGGGTAAAGCAGCAAGCAAAGCCTGTTCGCTGTCAAACAAGGGCGGTGTGTACAAGCTCGCCCACACCCCACTGTCGGGACGTTGAGTTAAGAGCGCTTCACCATCCTCAGTCCTGGCGCACAGCAGCCACAACGATTCTGCGCTGCGCTTGAGTTTGCGCAACTTCACCGGATAAGCCGTGGGCTGCCCTTGCTGTTGCGCCACACACAAGCCCAACATGGGGCATCGCTCGCAAGCGGGGCGACTGCGGGTACACAAGGTTGCGCCCAAATCCATCATCCCTTGGGTGTAGCGCGGCATATCGGCGCCGCGTTTGGGTAACACCTCTTGGGCAAGTTGCCACAACGCCTTCTCATAGGTGGCTACTGATAAATCATGGCCAAAGCCCAGTACGCGGGTCAGCACCCGCTTCACATTGCCATCCAGTATGGCTTCACGCTGCGCAAAACACAGCGAGGCTACGGCCGCAGCGGTTGAGGGACCTATGCCTGGCAAGGCTTGCAAAGCGTCCTTGCCGGCGGGAAATACCCCGCCATGCTCACTCACCACAGCTTGTGCACAACGGTGCAAATTGCGAGCGCGGCTGTAATAACCCAGCCCACTCCACATGCCCAAAACCTCATCCAAACTGGCTTGGGCCAAGTCGTTCACCGTGGGAAAACGTTGCACAAACTGGGTGAAATAAGGAATGACAGTAACCACTTGGGTTTGCTGCAACATGATCTCTGACAACCAAACGCGGTAGGGATCTGCATTGGCTTGCCAAGGCAAATCATGCCGGCCATGATGCTTTTGCCACGCCAGCAAGCGCTTGGCAAAACTGGCCGAGCTAACTAAGGTTTTTGGCATTGGGGACAGTAAAACGTTGAGCGCTGCCCTTGCACCATGCGTTTGATGGGCGAGGCACACACACGGCATGGCTCTCCCGCGCGGTCGTAGACCATGGCTTGAAGCTGGAAATAGCCGTCTTGCCCCTGCGCATTAGAAAAATCCCGCAAGCTGCTCCCACCCAAGGCAACGGCAGCTTTCAACACCTGTTGAATGGCTGCATGCAGTTTGAAAGCGCGGGGTTTGCTGATGCGGCACGCACGGGTGGTCGGTCGAATACCGGCTAAAAACAAGGCTTCGCTGGCGTAAATATTCCCCACGCCCACCACCACGTCGCCTGCCAACAGCAGTTGTTTGATGGCCGTTGATCGGGTTTTCAAAGCTTTCGCAAACGCATCGGCGCTGAAACCGTCTTCCAAAGGTTCCACGCCCAAATGGCCTAGCAACTTGTGTGCGACAGGGCTGTCTTGGCTTGGGACAAACACCACCGCGCCAAAGCGCCTAGGGTCATGCAAGCGCAACAAGCCTTTGTCGGTATGGCAATCGAAATGGTCATGGGGGCCAGGCGGACTTAAGGCAGGGCCAAACGACAAAGACCCCGACATTCCAAGGTGAATAAGCAACAGGCCTTGGTTTAAATCGAGCAATAAATACTTGCCACGACGTCGAACACCGATCACGTTCAGTCCCTGCAAACTGCTGACCGCACAGCCCAAGGGCCAGCGCAAGGGCTTGCCCATGGCTACATTCAATACCTTGGCGCCCGCAATGCGAGAGGCAAAACTCAGGCGAGTCACTTCAACTTCGGGTAATTCGGGCATGGCAAGCAGACTGGGGAATGCTGCGATTATCATTCGATGATGAATACTTACACACGTTTGCATGCACTGCGTCGCGCTTGGCTGGCGGGGGCAACCAGCCTGACCTTGTTTGGCAGCCTCTTTCATTCGGCTTGGGCGCAGCAAGCGCAAGCGCAACCCGGTACCGCAGAACCCGCTGTCATCGAAAACTCCAATCTCAACGCCGAGTGGATGATGCTCATTCTCCTGGGCGAGATGCAAGTAGCCAAAGGCGACCCGGCGGCGGGTTACTCGCTGATTTTTGAAGCTGCTCGCAAAAGTGGTGACGAGTCGATTTACAAACGTTCGGTTGAAGTAGCTTTAGCAGCCCGCTCGGGGCCCTCGGCACTCGAGAGCGCCAAAGCCTGGAAAAAAGCCCATCCCAAATCGCATGAAGCCAACAGCTATGTGCTGCAAATCCAGATCGCGCTGAACCAATTGGCCGAGAGCGTTACCACCCTGCGCTCAAGCATCAGTTTGCTGCCCCCCGAGCAGCAAGTCGAAGGGATTGTTGGTATCCCCCAAATTTATTCCCAAGCGCAAGACAAAGAACTCGCCAATGCAGTGGTTGAACAAGCATTAGTGCCTTTCACCAGCCAAGAAAGCACATCGGCTGTCGCCTGGGCCACCATTGGTCGTATGCGTATATGGGCCAAAAAATTGCCACAAGCCGTGGAAGCCGCTAAGTTAGCGCTGGCCAAGTCACCCGATTCCCCTGAACCCGCCATGCTGGCATTGGAGTTGCTGTCTCTGGGGGAGGCTCAGGCCGAGGAGCTGGTTCTCAAAGCGTTGCAAAAAAAGGGGCAACACAATTTGCAACTTAGCTATGCGCGGGTGCTGATTGACAACCAACGCTTAAATGACGCTTTGGTTCAATTGCAAGCGCTGTCCAACGAGATGCCTAATTTCTCGGATGTGTGGTTGCTGTTGGGTGCTGTACAAGTTGAACAGGCGCAAGATGCCCAGGCCAAGGCCTCGCTGCTGAATTTTATTGAACTGGAAAAAGACAAACAAGAAGTACGCGGTCTGTCGCAAGCCTATTTGATGTTGTCGCAACTCGCCATCAAAGCCAAAAACAATGCCGAGGCTGAGTCGTGGTTAAGCAAAATTGACGATCCCGAGCAACTCACACAAGTACAGGTGCAACGCGCCACCTTGTTAGCCAGTAAAGGCGACATGGCCAAAGCACGTGCGCTGATTGCGCAACTGCCTACCAACACCCCTCAGGCCAAGCGAGCCCGCTTGCAAGCAGAGGTGAAGTTGCTGCGCGACTTTAAGAAATACGACGATGCTTACCAAGTCTTGGTCAAAGCCAGCAAAGACGAACCCGACGACATGGATCTGCGCTATGAAGTGGCCATGATGTCTGAAAAATTAGGGCGTTTGGACGAGATGGAAAAACTCTTGCGCAGCATCATCGCCGCCAAGCCCGATTTTCAGCACGCCTACAACGCCTTGGGTTTCTCCTTGGCAGACCGCAATTTACGACTGCCCGAGGCCAGAGACCTGATTGTCAAAGCACTGGAGTTTTCCCCTGAAGACCCCTACATCGTTGACAGCCTGGGCTGGGTGGAATTTCGCTTGGGCAACAAACTTTCAGCGTTGGCGATTTTGGAACGCGCCTATGCCAATCGCCCCGATGTTGAAATAGCCGCCCATTTGGGAGAGGTGCATTGGAGCTTGGGTCAACAAGAAAAAGCCAAAAAAATCTGGCGCGAAGCCATGCGCGCTGACCAAAGTAACGAACTGCTGCTGCAAACCTTGAAACGGCTGAAAGTCAAACTTTGATGTTGACTGGCAAGCAAGGCTGGCACGGTGTATGTGGTGCCATGCTTGTTTTGCTGACGGCTTGCAGCCACGCGCCTCGGCATGTGGCAGTCGACCCAGCCAACCCTGCGGCGAAGGGACACTGGGAGGGTCGCTTAACCCTCAGAGTAGAAAAAACGCCTGCCGAGCAATTCACCACCAGTTTTGAAATGACGGGTCGCCCCGAACAAGGCGAACTCAGCATACTTTCGCCGTTGGGCACCACCTTGGCGATGGTGCGATGGAACCCGCAAGGTGCGAGCTTGCAACAAGGCGCTGAAGTGCAACAATTTGCTTCTATGGACGAATTGACCTTGCGTTTGACAGGTGCTGCACTCCCCTTGCCTGAGTTGATGGCGTGGCTGGACGGCGCTGGCCCACCTGTGAAGGGCTGGGTCATACAGGCCGAGGCGCTACCCAAGGGGCGTCGTGTAGGTGCACAACGCCGGGAACCTTTGCCTGGTTTGCAGTTGACGGTGCTGCTCGACCCCAACCCCTGAAACTGGTTTCTTGCCATGCAGTCTTTGCACCACGTTCCCGCACCCGCCAAGTTAAATTTGTTTTTGCACGTCACTGGACGACGCAGCGATGGCTATCACTTGCTGCAATCGGCTTTCATGCTGATCGATTGGTGGGATGTGCTGCACTTTGACCTGCGAGAAGACGGCCAACTTGTCCGCCAAGACCTCGGCCCCTCATTGCCAGCACTTGACCTGAGCTTGCAAGCAGCGCAGGCCTTGCAGCAAGCCAGTGGCACCTCGTTGGGCGCACTGATTCGGGTGCAAAAAAATATCCCCGCTGAAGCAGGTTTGGGTGGGGGATCCTCAGATGCAGCCACCACTTTGTTGGCCTTGAACCGACTTTGGGGACTGAACTGGCCACTGTCTCGACTGCTGCCGATTGGCACTGCATTGGGTGCAGATGTGCCGTTTTTTTTAGGCGGTCGAAACGCTTGGGTACAAGGCATTGGCGAGCAGTTACAGGCCATAGACCTGCCCCCAGCGCGATTTGTGGTGCTCAAACCGCAACAAGGCCTGTCCACAGCCACGATTTTTCAGGACCCGAGCTTAGTTCGTGACTCTCGGCCTGCTACAATGCTCGACTTTGCTGCACAGCCTTACGCCTTCGGGCGCAATGACTTGCAAGCTGTTGCCCAAAGGCTGTGTCCCGAGGTATTTCAAGCCCTGCGTTGGCTGGAGAACCAAAGTTTGCAACCTCGGATGACGGGTTCAGGTAGCGCGGTGTTTGCCCAACTCAAGCCTTCGACGGTGTTAGCCCACCCCCCCGAAGGATGGACTTGGCGGATTTGCAGCAATTTGGAGGTTCATCCTTTGCACCGATGGATTTCCTGCGACGATTAACTGGAAGTGTGTTGAAAAATACGTTTCCCGTGTAGGGGAGTCGCCAAGTTGGTTAAGGCACTGGATTTTGATTCCAGCATGCGAAGGTTCGAATCCTTCTTCCCCTGCCACCCTTTTTGTACTTCGCCAGAAGTGCTTTTTCAACCATCCACGCCAGCCATGTCAAACGCTCCCTCCGATTTCATGGTTTTCACCGGCAATGCCAATCCTGTGTTGGCCGCCGAAATCGCAGAGCACCTGGGCATCAAACTCGGCGCGGCTGAGGTGGGCCGTTTCTCGGACGGCGAGGTGACGGTCGAAATCAACCAAAACGTGCGCGCACGCGACGTGTTTGTGGTTCAGTCCACCTGCTACCCCACCAATGAAAACCTGATGGAACTGATGATCATGGTCGACGCGCTCAAGCGTGCCTCGGCCGAACGCATCAGTGCTGTCATCCCCTATTTCGGCTATGCCCGCCAAGATCGCCGCCCCCGCTCCTCGCGTGTGCCCATTTCCGCCAAAGTCGTGGCCGATTTGCTACAAACCGTCGGCGTGGCGCGGGTACTGACCATGGACTTGCATGCCGATCAAATCCAAGGCTTTTTTGATATTCCCGTGGACAATATTTACGCATCGCCCGTGTTGCTGGGCGATTTGCGCTTACAAAACTACGATGACCTGATCGTGGTTTCGCCCGATGTGGGCGGCGTGGTACGTGCCCGCGCTTTGGCTAAACAACTGGGCTGCGATTTGGCCATCATCGATAAGCGCCGCCCCAAAGCCAATGTGTCCGAAGTCATGCATGTCATTGGCGACATCGAAGACCGAAACTGCGTGGTGATGGACGACATGATCGATACCGCCGGCACCTTGGTCAAAGCCGCAGAAGTGCTCAAGCAGCGCGGCGCAAAAAAAGTCTACGCCTATTGCACCCACCCGATTTTTTCTGGCCCGGCCATTGAGCGCATCACCGAAGGCGCTGCCTTGGATGAAGTCGTGGTCACCAACACCATCCCGCTCAACGCGCAAGCGATGGCGTGTTCCAAAATTCGCCAACTCTCGGTGGCACCCCTGATCGCAGAAACGATTCAGCGCATCGCCAAAGGAGAGTCGGTCATGAGTTTGTTCTCTGATCAGGATCAGCTTTTTTAAGCCCGAACCCAGTCAGAAAACAACACAGCGGGGCTGTTCGCAGCTCTTTTTAAAAACCGAAGTCACACTGGTCGCGGTGGACTTCATCAGGAGAAGAAAATGAAATTTGTCGCTTTTGAGCGCTCTAAGCAGGGAACGGGTGCGAGCCGCCGTCTGCGTATCACCGGTCGCACACCGGGCATCGTCTACGGTGGCAAGGCACATCAACCCCAATCCATCGAACTCGACCACAACGCACTGTGGCATGCACTGAAAAAAGAAGCTTTCCACGCCACCATCCTCGAGATGGAATTGGATGGCAAAACTTCAAAAGTGCTGCTGCGCGACGTTCAATACCACCCCTTTAAACAACTTGTGCTGCACATCGACTTTCAACGTGTGGAAGCCGACACCGTGTTGCACATGAAAGTGCCCCTGCATTACAGCGGCCAAGAAAACTCACCCGCCGTCAAAGCGGATGCCTGTTTGGTCAACCCCGTCATGAATGAACTGGAAGTCACCTGCTTGCCGGCCGATTTGCCCGAGTTCATCGCCGTCGATTTGAGCGACTTGAAAAAAGGTCATTCGTTGCACGTCAACGACGTTGCCTTGCCCAAAGGCGTCAAAGCGGTGGTTCATGGCAAAAACAACCCCGTGTTGGTCAGCGTGGTATCCGTTGCTGAAGAAGTTGCCCCTGAAGCCGCCGCTCCTGCTGCCGCGGCACCTGCCAAAGGCAAAGGCAAGAAGTAATCTTCTTCCCTTACCCTTGAAAGCCCGCTTCATGCGGGCTTTTTTTGTCCTCATGAAATAGCGTCATGGCGTGCGCAGCGAAGTAGCTTAGTTTGCCAGCGCGGCAGGGGCAAGGGCTGCGAAGCGAGATGGTGATAGCCCGCAGCAAGCAGCCCTGGCCCCTACCGCGCTTCACAACCTCAGAGTTACTCGCTGTCCGACAGTGTGGGTCAGCGGGAGGACGGGTAGATAATTCCTGCATGATCAAACTGTTTGTCGGCTTAGGCAACCCAGGCGCTGAATACGAGCACACCCGCCATAACGCTGGTTTTTGGTGGATAGACCAACTGGCCGCGCAACTCAAAGTGCCGCTTCAGCCCGACAAAAATTTCCACGGATGGGTGGCCAAAGCCTCGGTGCAGGGCCAAGGCATTTGGTTGCTCAAACCCGCCACCTTCATGAACCTGTCGGGAAAATCGGTGGCGGCCTTGGCGCGGTTTTACAAAATTGCGCCAGAGCAAATGCTGGTCGTCCATGATGAACTCGATCTCACCCCCGGCGAGGCCAAACTCAAACTCGGCGGCGGCCATGCAGGTCACAACGGTCTGCGCGACATACACGCCCAAATGGGTACGGACGCTTACTGGCGATTGCGCATAGGCATTGGTCACCCTGGTGTCAAGTCGGAAGTGGTTCACTGGGTTTTGAAGAAGCCTGCACCAGAACAGCGAATAGTGATTGACACTTCCATCAACCGCAGCCTGCAAGCCTTAGCCTGTCTGGTAAGCGGTGAGATGGAAAAAGCCATGCAAGTGGTGCACACCAGCAAACCGCCCAGGCCTAAACCGCCACGTCCGGCGGCGGCCTCTCCCACCAAGGAAGGCGATTCGCATGAAAAACACCCCTCTGCTGACCCACGCGCTGGGTCTGAGCCTGCTTAGCCTGTGGCTGGCAAGCGCCCCAGTCACCCACGCCAAGCCCAAAGACAAACCAGCGCTTTTATGTGAGCGTGATGGCCAAATGAAGCCCTGCGAGGACTCGCAGTCGGACAAGGTAGCTGACAAAAGCAAACCGCGAGCGTTCAAAGCGCAAGCCAGCGACGGGGTGAAGGACAAAGCCAAAAAGAAAAAAGCCAAGACGAAAAAGACGCGCAAAGCAGCGGCTGCTGAATAGCGCTTAAGCGGTCAAGCGTTGGGTGCTTGCTGACCCTCCAAGCTGCGGTATTTGGCCCACAGCGTGTCTTGGCTCTCGACATGCTGTGGATCGACTGGAATACACGCCACCGGACACACTTGCACACACTGGGGCTCGTCGTAATGACCCACACATTCGGTGCATTTGGCAGCATCAATTTGGTAAATCTGAACGCCCATGAAGATGGCGTTGTTGGGGCACTCGGGTTCGCACACATCGCAATTGATGCACTCGTCGGTGATCATCAAAGCCATGGTGAATTCAAGCGCCTTTTTTGGCCAGCATGAAGCTCAGCACGCTGGGCGAGACAAACTGGGTGACGTCGCCGCCCAAGCTGTTGACCTCACGCACCAAGGTGCTGGAAATGCATTGGTACACATCCAGCGTATTCAAAAACACGGTGTCTATCTTGGGTGCCAAGCGGCGGTTCATGCCAGCCAATTGAAATTCGTAATCGAAGTCGGTCATGGAGCGAATGCCGCGCACCATGGTGGTGGCACCTAGGCTTGCAGCAAAGTCAATCACCAAGCCATCAAAGGTCTTCACCTGCACATTGGTGCAATCTTTCAAGGCTTCACGGGTGAGGCTCAAGCGCTCCTCCAGCGTGAACATGGTTTTCTTATGGTGCGCACTGGCCACCGCCACCACCACTTGGTCGAACATACGAGCGGCACGGCGAACAATGTCCTCGTGACCCAAGGTGATGGGGTCAAAGGTTCCGGGGTACAAGGCAATGACTTGGGCGGGCATACGCGCTCCTAGCGGCGAACAGGTCGAGGCATTATGCCGCTGGCTGTAACAAGTGGGCGTGTACCGCGCCCGCCTTCAGGTGTCGTGTCAGCCGCAAGCCCAAGGCGCTCAAGTCTTGCTCGGTCCATGCTTTGGCCGCTTCAAGGTAGACATGCCCCGTCGGTTTGAGGCAAGCCAGCGCCGCCGACAAGGCTATGGGGTAATGCGGGAAGTTGTAAGGAGGATCTAACAAGACCAAATCAAGACTGTGTGGGGCTTGCTGGCGCAACACCGATAAAGCTTCGCCACGGACCAAACGCAGTTGCGAAGCTGCCAGCTTGGTTTGGCTTTTGGCCATGGCCTCTATACACAAGGCTTGACTGTCGCACAGCAGCACACTGGCAGCGCCCCGCGACGCAGCTTCAAAACCCAGCGCACCAGTTCCTGCAAATGCGTCAAGGCAGTGCCAGCCGCTCAAGTCTTGCCCCAGCCAGTTGAACAAGGTCTCGCGAACGCGGTCGGGCGTGGGACGCAGTTCTACTCCGCGTGGCAAGGGCAGCTTGCTGCGCTTCCACGCACCTCCGATGATGCGTACCTCACCAGGCTTCAAGGCTTGGCACCCAAAATGACGGTCACCATGCGCTCAGGTTGAACGGCGCGAGCGAAAGCCTGTTGTATCTGTTGTGTGGTGAGTTTGTCCATCTCGGCCGACCAGGTATCCAGATAGTCCAAGGGCAATTCAAACCAAGCAATGTTGCTGAGGTTGTCCAGCAATTTGCGGTTGCTGTCCAAGCGCAAGGCGAAACCGCCGATCAAAAAATCTTTGGCAGCTTGCACTTCTTGATCGGTCGGGCCTTCTCGCACAAACTCGGCCAGCACATCGCTGGCCACTTGCACCGCTTGGGCGGCTTGGTCAGGGCGGGTTTGCAGCCCGACAGTGAACGCGCCGGCGTGCTGGCCAGGTGAGAAATAGCTGTACACGCTGTAACTCAAGCCGCGTTTTTCACGCACCTGTTCGGTCAGACGTGACACAAAACCGCCGCCACCCAAGATGTAGTTACCCAAGGTCAGGGCAAAAAAATCAGGGTGCTGACGCGCAATGCCAGGCTGGCCCATGAACACATGGGCTTGGGCGGATTCAAAAGGAATTCGCAAGGTGGAAGCAGCTTTCAAGGGTGCGACCTCGGCCACTTTGGGCAACGCAGGGCAAGTGCTGTGTTTGGGCAAGCCGCTGAGCAACTGGTTCAATATGCGTTCGGTTTGCGCTCGATTGACTGCGCCCACCACGCTGATCTTGGCTTGGCACAACAACAAATGGCGGGACAAAAACTGCGCCATGGCGGCGGTGTCTATGCGGCGCAAACTGGCCTCGTCAATCTCTGCGCCATAGGGATGGTCGCCAAACACCGCTTGATTGAATGCTTTGGTCGCTTGGGTAGATGGTTTGGTATTGGATTCGCGGATCGAGGCCACCCAACGTTCACGCTCGCTTTGCCACACGTCGCTGGGGAAACTGGGGGCGGCCAACTGCCTCGCGGCCAAGGCGATGGCGGCTTCAAGCAGTTCGGGACGGGTCAAGCTGCGCAGCGAAAAACTCATGCGGTCGGCGCTGGCATTGGCACTCACCATGGCACCCAAATCGGCCCAAGCTTCGCCCAGTTGGTTTTCATCCATGGCCGACTGACCATGGGCCGCTTTGATGCCCTTGGCCATCATGCGCCCTGTGGCGATAGCCAAACCGGCTTGTCCATTGGGGTCACGGCGTGAACCCGCATCAAACTCGATTTGCACATCAACCATGGGGATACCGGGCGCTTCGACCAAATACACCTTGGCACCATTGGCCAGAGTCCAGTGTTGAATGGGAATACCGGCCCATGTGAGCGCTGGCAAAAAGCAAAAAAATAACCAAGTGATGCGTTTCATCGTGCAGCCTCCCCGTGGCGAGAAGGTGCAGCAGGTTTGCGTGGAAACGCCCTCGCCCCCGGTTGCGGCAATAAGGTAGCCACCGTCAACGTGTCATCGCCGAAATATTTGGCCGCGACAGCCTGTAGGTCGGCTGCGGTGATGGTGTTCAAACTGTCCATGACCCGTTCGGCACTGTCCAGCGGCATACCTTCAATCCAGCTGCTTCCCAATTCACGCGCTTGGTTGAAGATCGAGTCGCGCTGGTACACATTGGACGCCATCCATTGCGCTTTGACGCGGCGCATTTCGGCTTCGCTCACACCTTCTTTGGCAATTTTGGTAATTTGGGCGCGTAAGGCGACCTCAAGTTGCTCGGGGGTTTTGCCTTTGGCTGGCACGCCATCGAGCATGAACACCTGCGGACCACGGCCACTCATGGTGTTGGAGGCACCCGCGCTGTCGGCCACACGGCCCTCGCCTTGCGCCAAGGAGCGGTCCAAGCGGGCACCGGTGTAACCATCTAAAACGGCGGCCAACAAAGTCAGCGCCAAAGCGTCGCGGTTATCTTCGGTGGGTTCGAAGCCAGAGAAGTTGGGCACTTTCCACGACAGGGCCAGATAGGCTTGGTCGGCAGGCGCTTTGATCTGCACTCGGCGGGTGCCGGTTTGTGCAGGCTCTAAGCGAGGCTTGCGAGTGGGCACCACACCCGAGGGAATTTGCCCATAGGTGGACTCCGCCAAACGCTTAACCTCGGCCACGTCCACGTCACCCACCACCACCACGGCGGCATTAGCAGGCACATACCAGCGGCGGTAAAAGTCACGGGCATCTTGCGGTGTCATGGCGTCCAAATCGTTCATCCAACCAATGATGGGACGGCGATAGGGTGAAGCCACAAACTGCGTAGCGTAGAGCTGCTCATACATCAACATGCGAGGTGAGTCTTCGGTGCGCATACGCCGCTCTTCCTTGACCACTTCAATTTCTTTTGCAAACTCAACATCAGGCCACTGGTTGTTGGCAAAGCGATCAGCTTCCAGCGCCATCACCTCGGCCAAACGCTTGGCGGGTATTTGCTGGTAATAACCGGTGTAGTCCTTGTTGGTGAATGCGTTTTCACGCCCACCCAAAGCCGCCACGCGGCGCGAAAACTCACCTTGCTTGACCTTGGCCGTGCCTTTGAAGAGCATGTGTTCCAACACATGGGCAACGCCCGACACGCCGTCCACCTCGTCCATGGAGCCCACCCGCACCCACAGCATGTGCACGGCTGTGGGTGCACGTGGATCGACCTTAACAATCAAGGTCATGCCGTTGCTGAGGGTGAATTGCTGGGCGTCAGGAGCGCTTTGTGCGTTGGCAGACAGCTGGGTCAATGCCAGCGCCCAAGCCAAGCACCAACGCCATGGGGCTTGCAGAAAGGTCAACACAATGGGTTTCATAGAATGGGTTCAATTAACGCTGGCCAGCACGGCAAGCAACTCGCCATTCTAGAAACCCTTGACCTTATGTTCAGTCTGTTCAAACGAAAGACCCCTGCGCCAGCGGCTTTAGCTGAAAGTAGCACATCAGCTGCGCAAGTTGCCGCCCAAAGCTGGCTGGGTCGTTTGCGCAGCAGCTTGCAACGCACGGGCAGCAGCATCACCAGTGTCTTTGGCGGCAAGGTCATTGACGACGCTTTGTACGAAGAACTTGAATCCGCATTGTTGATGGCCGACGCGGGTATGCCCGCCACCCAGGCTGTATTGCAAGCTTTGAAGTTACGCGTCAAAGCCAGCGGCAGCACCCAACCTCAGCAGGTGAAAATGTTGCTGACCGAGGTTCTGACCGAGGTACTGCTGCCGCTGCAAGGCGAGTTGTCACTGGCAGCGCACAAGCCCACGGTCATCATGGTGGCAGGGGTGAATGGCGCGGGCAAAACCACCACGATTGGCAAACTCACCCGCCATTTAAGCGATGCAAACTTAAGCGTTTTGCTGGCCGCTGCCGACACCTTTCGCGCCGCCGCCAAAGAACAGTTGCTGGTGTGGGCCGACCGCAATCAGGTTGAAATCATCAGCCAAGACCAAGGAGACCCTGCTGCGGTGAGCTTTGACGCGGTCACCGCTGGCAAAGCCCGTGGGCGTGATGTGGTGCTGATCGACACCGCGGGACGTTTGCCCACCCAGTTGCATCTGATGGATGAGCTGAAAAAAATCCAGCGTGTCATTCACAAAGCCGATGCCACGTCGCCCCACGAAGTGCTGCTGGTGATTGATGGCAACACGGGGCAAAACGCATTAGCGCAAGTCAAAGCGTTTGATGAAGCGCTGGGTCTCACCGGCTTGATCGTCACCAAACTCGACGGCACGGCCAAAGGGGGTGTGCTGGCGGCCATTGCCTTGTGGGCCAAGCAACGCTTGGGCCCAGATGACAAACCACTGAAGGTGTATTTCATCGGCATTGGCGAAAAGCTGGAAGACTTGCAAGCCTTCAATGCACAAGAATTCGCCCAAGCACTCATCAACTGAATTGGCAGGAGAGCCTCATGGACAGCGTCAATAACACCATGGAAGACACTTTGCCCGAGCGGCGCATAGACCAACTGCTGGCCCACTACGGCGAAAGCCATCAGCATCCGGTGAATGAGCGCATCCACTTCATCGCCATCCCCCTCATCATGCTCAGCCTGATTGGCTTGATTTTTTGCATTCACCCCGCGCTGGCCTATGCCTTCATGGCTGCCAGCATGGTGTACTACGCCCGCTTGTCGGGGGTATTTTTAATGGCGATGGGCGTTTGGTCAGCGCTTTTGCTGGCCTTGGTTCACGCCATGGGCGATCTACGCCTGCCGCTGTGCGTGGCCATCTTTGTGGGCGCTTGGGTGTTGCAATTCATCGGCCACAAACTAGAGGGCAAAAAACCTTCGTTCTTTGAAGATGTGCAATACCTGTGGGTGGGGCCGCTGTTTGTGCTGCGTCCCTTGCTTCAAAAATTCGCCGTCTCTTGGTAAGGCTTGCCCCTTTGGCTGAACCCCATCCCGAGCTGATCGCACCCTTGCAACGCATGGGCTTGCTGGATGCACAGCACAGCGTCACTTTCACGCCACTCACCGGCGGGGTGTCCTCGCTCATCGTGCGGGTGGACACACCCACGCAAAGCTTTTGCCTCAAACGGGCACTGCCGCAACTCAAAGTGGCGGCGCTGTGGGAAGCGCCGGTCAAACGTAACCGCGACGAAGTGGCTTGGCTGCGCTTTGCGGCCCAGCATTTACCGCAAGCGGTGCCAAAGCTGTTGGGTGAGGACGAAACCGACTGCGTGTTCGCCATGGCGTATTTGGCCCCTGAGCAGCATCCGGTGTGGAAGCAGCAACTGCGTGATGGCGTGGTGAATGTCCATACCGCCGAGCAAGTAGCCCATTGTTTAGCGACCTGGCATGGGGCCAGCGCCCACAATGCTGCGCTGGCTCTGGCCTTTGATCACGATGCTGATTTCATCGCCATTCGCCTCGACCCTTATTTCAACGCCACCGCCTTGCGTCACCCCGATTGCGCTCAGGCTCTGCACGGTTTGGTGCAGCAAACCTTGGCACACAAACATGTCTTGGTGCATGGCGACGTCAGCCCCAAAAATATCTTGGTCGGCCCCCAAGGCCCGGTGTTTTTGGATGCCGAATGCGCTTGGTACGGCGACCCCGCTTTCGATGTGGCCTTTGTACTCAACCATTTATTGCTGAAATGCCTGTGGCAACCCGCCCACCACGCCGATTACTTGGCCAGCTTTGACGCTTTGTCGCATACCTATTTGTCTGCGGTTCATTGGGAAGACCCCAAGGCACTGGAGGCCCGCACCTGCGCTCTGCTGGCAGGCATGCTGCTGGCACGTGTGGACGGCAAGTCACCTGTTGAATACATCACCACCGACACACAGCGCGATACAGTTCGACGCTTTGCCATTCAATTTTTAAAGCACCCTGCTCTGCAACTGCAGACCCTGCGCCAACACTGGACACCTTGATGAGCACCTCGATTCAACACCTGCACGCACGACGTATTTGGGACTCCCGTGGACGCCCTACGCTGGAAGTGGATGTGCAACTGAGCAACGGCGCACAAGGGCGCGGCGTGGCACCCGCAGGGGCCTCACGCGGCAGCCGTGAGGCATTGGAGTTGCGTGATGGGGGTCCACTTTTGGGTGGGCTGGATGTCAGCCAAGCGGTGGCCCAAGTGAATGGCCCGATTGCCCAAGCCTTGCTAGGGCTAGATGCACGAGATCAAGCCAAGATAGACCACACACTCATCGCGCTGGACGGCACGCCGCTGAAAAGCCGCTTGGGTGCCAATGCCACCATCGCCACCTCGCTGGCGGTGTTGCAAGCTGCGGCCGCCAGCGAGCATCTGCCCTTGTGGCGCTATCTCGCCAATGACAAACCTGTACGCCTGCCCTTGCCTGAAATTCAAATTTTTGGCGGTGGCGCCCATGCCGGGCGACGGGTCGATATTCAAGATTTTTTGGTCATGCCCTTGGGCGCCCAGAGTTTTGATGAAGCGCTGGTGATGGTGGCCAATGTTTACCACGCTGCCGGCAGACTCATGGCCGCTGCAGGCAAACTTGCCGGTGTGGCCGATGAAGGTGGTTGGTGGCCGGCTTTCGACTCCAACGAAGAAGCGCTGCAAACCTTGACCCGCGCTATTGATGCGGCAGGCTACAACTACGATCAAGTGGCCATCTCATTGGACATTGCAGCCTCCGAGTTTGGCCGTGCGGGCAGCTACACCTTGGGGTTAGAGCAGCACGACTACGACAGCCAAGCTTGGCTGGAGGTCTTGCTGGGCTGGGTGAACAAATACCCGATTGTGTCAGTGGAAGACCCGTTTGCAGAAGGCGATACCGCAGGAATGCAGGCGTTCACTAACGCGGTAGGCCATCGCATTCAGGTGGTGGGCGACGATTACTTGGTGACCCAAGCCAGCTTGGTGACCCAAGCCATCCGCGACAAAGCCTGTAACGCGGTGCTGCTCAAACCCAACCAAATTGGCACCGTCACCGAAACCGTGCAGGCCATGGACGTGGCGCGGGCAGCAGGTTGGGGCATGGTGGTATCAGCTCGATCAGGGGAAACCGAGGACACCGCCATCGTCCACTTGGCCACCGGCTGGGACACGGGACAGCTGAAAGTGGGCTCGTTTGCGCGGTCGGAACGCATGGCCAAATGGAACGAGGGCTTGCGAATTGAAGAGGCCATGGGGGGGAAGGCGGTGTTTGCGGGTAAAAAAGGGCTGCCTCAAAAACCAGCCTAGGGCTTACCACCGCCGAAGCGTGATTTAGCTGCTCCTGATACTCAGCATCAAGGTCATTGGATGTGTTGGCGCAGCTTTAAAGCCGTAGTGTTCATAAAACTGCCGAGCTTTATCGTTCAAGGCATGGACAAGCAAGGCGCGTACACCTGCATTTTGGGACACTTGAATGCAACGCTGCAAGGCGTCGCGCAGCAAGGCTGCACCTAGCTTCATTCCCTTCGCACGAATATCCACAGCCAATCGTGCTAACACCATTACTGGAATAGGGTCGGGCATGTTTTGCCGAATGGTACGGTTTGATTCCTGATGCGTCACGGCGCCAGCTGCCAATGCGTAATAGCCCATCACTTCATGGTAATCGTCAGCCACAACAAACGTACGGCTGGCACCACTGATGTTGTTGGCCAAGGCTCGGCGCTTGAGCCATTCATCCAAAACCGCTTCGCCACAATCGAATGCATGGACTTGGTGGTCTTGCGTCAGCAGAGCTGGGCTTTGCAGGTTCATGTGCCATTTTTCCAAGGCGCATTAACTTCTAACAAACGCGCAAGCCCCTCATTAGGCTGGATGGGGGCATCCAGCATGGCGTTGAACGCTTGAAATTTGGCAGCGTCCAAACTGAAAAACACCTGATCAAGCAAAACGGCCTGCGCTTTGTCACAGGCAGCCTCCAACATGAAGTCAGAGCGGTTTTTGCGAAGCAAGGTCGCGGCCTGATCAATCAAATCTCGCTGCTCAGGTTGGGCTCGCAGGTTGATGGCGGCATCGCGCATGACGATCTCCTTATGCATGTACATTAGATATACAAATGGTATATTAACGTGTATCTTATGTCAACACAAGTAACAGGGTAAACCCGAAAAATCCTTAGCACTCTCTATTGGAGAGTGCTAATATAGGGCTATCGCGTCCCTTAGGAGACCCACATGACCGCTTTAAGTCTTTCCACTCAAGCACCTGTTGCTGCCAATCCTTGGGCTTTGGTGCCTCCGCTTGGCAATATAGAAGCCTATATAACTGCGGCCAACCGCTTGCCCATGCTTACCTTGGAGCAAGAACAAGCCTTTGCCCGCCAGCTCAAAGACAACAACGATCTTGATGCCGCTGGTAAATTGATTTTGTCGCACCTGCGCTTGGTGGTGTCCATTTCTCGCCAGTACTTGGGCTATGGCCTGCCCCACGCTGACCTGATTCAAGAAGGCAATGTGGGCTTGATGAAGGCGGTTAAGCGTTTTGACCCCGACCAAGGTGTGCGTTTAGTCAGCTACGCCATCCACTGGATCAAGGCTGAAATACACGAATACATCATCAAAAATTGGCGCATGGTCAAACTTGCCACCACCAAGGCACAGCGCAAACTGTTTTTCAATTTGCGCTCGATGAAGCAAGGCTTCCGCGCTGACGCAGGTGAAGACCACAACACCGTCGCCCGTGACAGCTTGAGCGATGCGCAAATTGACTGCGTAGCCAAAGAGCTGAACGTCAAGCGCGAAGAAGTGATTGAAATGGAAGCCCGCATGGCTGGCGGCGACGTTTTGCTAGACCCCGTCAGTACTGACGACGGTGATGACGCCTTCGGTCCCATTGCTTACCTTGCTGACGCCCACCACGAACCCACCGCCATGATTGAAGCGCATCAGCGCGATATCTTGTCCAGCGACGGCATCACGCAGGCCTTGGAAGTATTGGACGAGCGTAGCCGCCGTATCGTGGAAGAGCGCTGGTTGAAAGTCAACGACGACAGCTCGGGCGGTATGACGCTGCACGAATTGGCCGCCGAATACGGTGTGAGCGCCGAGCGCATCCGCCAAATCGAAGTGGCAGCCATGAAGAAAATGAAAGCCGCTTTGCTGGAATTTACTTAAGCAACTGGGTGATATCGGCGCTTAAAGCCGGTGCTCCCATTCCATAGCGTGCATACAAGCGCAGTTGGCCCTCGGTGTCGTAAATATACGTTCCCGCCGAGTGGTCCAAGGTGTAATTGGCGGGCTTGGCACCCGCCACTTTTTTGTAATAAATCTTGTAGTCTTTGGCCAGAGCGGGCAAGTCATTCAGACTGGGCACCAAGGCGATAAAGCTGGGGTCAAAGTTACCCATATAGGCTTGGAGCAACTCGGGCGTGTCACGCTCGGGGTCTAAGGTAATGAAGATGGCTTGCATGTTGTCGCCGCGTGGGCCCAAGTCTTTCTTAATCTGCACCATCTCACTCAAGGTGGTGGGGCAAAAATCGGGGCACTGTGTATAGCCAAAAAATACCATCACCACTTTGCCTTTGAAGTCTGCAAGGGTTCGGGTTTGACCGTGCATGTCAGGCAAGCTAAAGCCTTTGGCGTAGTCGGCACCGGTTAAATCAATGGACTGAAAACGCGGCTTGTCAGGCGAGCAAGCTAGCAAAGCCAGCAACACAAGAGCCCATCCCAGCACACGTTTCATACAGTCCCCGGCAAATAGTGATCGATCAACAAAGCGGCAAACAACAGGCTCAAGTGGTAGAGCGAGAACCGAAAAGTTTTACGCGCTAACTCATCCGAGTAATTGCGCCACAGCGCCCAAGCGTAAACGCAAAACATCACGCTCAGGATGGTTGCGCTGACCAAGTAAAACCAGCCGCTCATGCGGTACACAAAGGGCATCAAACAAGCGGCCAACAGCACAAAGGTGTAGAGCAAAATTTGCAAGCGGGTGAACTCGTTGCCATGCGTGACTGGCAGCATGGGCAAGCCCGATTTGCGGTAATCCTCGACGCGGTACAAGGCCAGGGCCCAAAAATGAGGTGGTGTCCACAAAAAGATGATCAGACACAAAATCAGGGACTCGGGGCTGACCTCTCCCGTCATCGCAGCCCAACCCAGCACCGGCGGCATGGCCCCCGAGGCGCCGCCAATGACGATGTTTTGCGGCGTGAGTGGTTTCAAGATGACGGTGTAAATGATGGCGTAACCGACAAACGTGGCAAAGGTCAGCCACATGGTCAAGGGGTTGACCCAGATGTACAAAATAGCAGAACCCAATAGACACAACACCGCTGAAAACAGCAAGGTGTCGCGGTCACTTAACTCGCCTTTGGCTGTGGGTCGCCACGAGGTGCGCTTCATGCGAGCGTCAATGGCTTTCTCCACAATGCAATTGAAAGCTGCGGCTGCCCCCGAGACAAACCAAATACCCAAACACGCAATGGCGCCCAATTGAACGTCAGCCCACGATGGCACACCGGGTACAGCCAACACCATGCCAATGAGGGCACAAAACACAATGAGTTGAATCACACGTGGTTTGGTCAAGGCGTTGAATTGCTGCCACCGTAAGGGCATGAAACTTGATAGCGCTCTCATAAAACAGGCCTGGAAAAAGTCGTGGCGATGTGCCCTGAAGGTCGAGACTCGGTGATGCCTAAAGCCCAGCTTAACAACAACAGCAAACCTGCTGCACTGGCGGTATGCAACAAGGCCGCGAGCAAGGGCCAGCCCAACACCGCGTTGGATATGCCAGTGACAAACTGCAACAACACCAACAGCCACAAACCCCGCGCTTGGCTGCGCAAACCATGTTTGTGCATTAAAAAAGCAGAGATCAACAGCATCAGCGCCACAGGCACGGCATGCCATCGATGGCTAAAGTGAATCGCAGTCAAAGCCTGAAACGGCAGAGGCATGCCATCAGCATCCACACCCAAAGATCGCCACAACTCAAAGCCTTTGTCGAAATTCATCTCTGGCCACCAAGACGTTTGGCACAAAGGATAGGTGTCGCAAGCCATGACAGCATAGTTGGAACTGACCCACGCACCCAAGACGATTTGCAGCAACAAGAATACCCAACTGACCCACAACCAAGCTCGTGCAGCTGTGGGCAAAGGAAGGCGAGACTCGGCCCAAGGCGCATGGCGCTGTCGCAAGAGTTGCAACAACAAAAGCACCAACAACAACATGCCACCCATCAAATGCAAGCTGACGATAGCGGGAAATAATTTTTGGGTGACGGTGAATGCGCCAAACGCACCTTGCACACACACCCAAACCAAACTGAGTGTGGGCCAACCCCACACAGAACGATCGCGCTGCCACGAAAACACCGCCAAGGTGAGTATCAACACACCCAGGGTCATGGCCAAGTAGCGGTGGATCATTTCAATCCACGCCTTGCTGTGGCTGACAGGGCCATGGGGCATGATGGCTTGCGCCTGGTCAATGGCACCACTGGCACCCACCGGGGACATATAGCCATAGCAACCTGGCCAATCGGGACACCCCAGCCCCGAGTCACTCAAACGGGTGAAAGAACCAAATAAAACCAGATCGAAACACAGAAACAGCGTCAACGCGGTGAGTTGATGCACACGTTGCGGCACATCATGGTGGCGATGACGCAACCACACCCACGACACAGGCCCCAAGGCCACCACCACGGCCAGCAACAGCAATCGCAACACAGGTTCTAGGTTGAAGACATCGACTTCTTGCATGGTGTCAGCGTCCAGCCTTATCCCACGAAGCAGCGGCACGCAATAAACGCTCCCAGTCTTTGCGCAACCGAGTGGCTTGGTCGGCTTGCAAATGGGCAGGAAAGCGCATCATCCAGTCGCCATGCGGATCAACCAAATACAAATGGTCTTGCAGCGCGTGGCCAGCCTGCGGCGACAGCCATTGGGCGATATCCGCTTGAGGCACACGCAACACCACGGCATCTTGCAAACCAGACAGCAAAGCCGCATCAACGGGGGCTTCGTCACTGACCAGCCACACCCAATCGGTGCGGTCCCGCTCACGCCCCAAAGCCGCACGGGTTTGGCGTTGCAAAAACAGGTTTTGCTGACATGCGCTGTCGCAAGCGGCAGGTGCCACACTGACCAGCAGCCATTGGTTGAGCAGGCTGCGCAAAGCCACTGTGTTGCCTTGTAAATTTTTGGCCTGAATATCGGGCATGGTCACCACGGGCAAGATCAACTCGCCAAAGCTGCGAATACTTTGTGGCCGCAGGACGTAATAGGTCAAGTAAGAAGCCATAACGGGGGCCGCACACACCAACAGCACCAACAACATGCGCAAGCGCCCACCCGCAGTTTGCCGTGCATCTGCGTCAGCCACCGCCCCAGGTTCAGGCAGGTCATAAACCGTCAGCCCCAAGGGTTGCGGTAAAGAATCGTCAGGGTGTTTATCGGCCATGTCGGTAGGCTTTGATCCATTGAAACCAGAGGTAAAGAAATGCCAACAGCGCACTGAGGGCAAACCATTGAAATGCGTAAGCCTGATTCTTGCCTGCGCTGGCAGCTACTTGCGGCCAATCACGACGCAAACCGCCACCCTCAGCGCCTGTTTGCACCACCACCGCCATGACATTGTCCTGCACCAGCGATTGCATCTGTGGCAAGTCCAAATTTGCCCTTATCTGGGGCAAGTTCTGGGCAGACAAAGCAGGCCCCTCGCCCAGTTCAACCATATGTGACAAGGGCGGTGCAATGCGGCCCTCGATAGGTTCGGCGTCCAAGGGAAGCGGCAATGCAGGCATTTGGCGTGGGTCGTTTGCATCACGCTCGACCCAGCCACGCTGCACCCACACCACCTGTCCACGTTGGACACGCAACGGAGTCATCACCCAAAAACCCATGCGGCCTAGATGCGCTCGGTTATCTAGATAAACAGTTTTGTCGTTCAACCACTCACCCTGCAACACCACACGACGGTGGGTTTGT
>CANGPV010000009.1 GCA_947455935.1 Comamonadaceae bacterium | reverse complement strand
CTGAATTTATCGACTTTAGGTTTGTTTCTTGAAACATTGGTTAAGTTCAGAGGAACCAAAAAGGCGTTAAGCCAAGTAATTTTTTCAGCTGTGTCTAACTGTGGCCAACTCGTACAGTTGGGATTGCCATACCAAAGTATTAGTGTGAAAATTGAGGAATTAGCCTAGTGTAGGTTTTGCTATAGAGTTGAGTAAGTTTAAGTAAAAAACAAAGATTTACCAGTGCCTTTAGGTTTTCAAATAAACATGGCAAATGATCTGAGAGTAGTTTTGTTAACGCTGTTATCTATCAGTGCGGGTGATCTGTTGGCGCAAAACGTTGGCGATATATTTGGTGGAATCACTTACTCACAAATCTCCATCAAAGATGAGTCATCCAAAAACTTGGGTACTTTCAAGCCTGGCGTTGTGGGCTTGGGTTTAGCTTATGTGGTGATAGAGAATTTGGCCTTAGAAGCCAATGTGTTTGATGGCACCAGTGATTCATCCCTACTGAATTCTCGACTTGGCACAGTTACAGTTGAAGTAAAAAATGGCTACAGCCTAGGTCTGCGCCCATTCATCGCATTCAATGAATCATGGGGTGGATATGCAAAGTTAGGTCGACAATACGGAAAACAATCTATACAACCAACGATCATCAATCGAGCTATTGTTCAAAAACCTACAGATTCAACCTATGCGCATACGGTGTACGGTTTGGGGGTTTCCTACAACATAGATCACAAATGGGGCCTTTCCACTGAGGTCAGTCGGTCTAAAAAAATAGATTCTGAACAGAGTAAATCTTCAGCGATTAGCATGGGTATACGTTATAAATTTTAGACCTCATTAGTCTATGAGGGTATAGCCCTTGTCGATAAGACATTGTCGAAATTGTGATGCAGATCTGGAAGATTTCAGATCTGCATCTTTAGCAAGGCGGTTGATGCAATCTTCTTTGTCGGTAGGGCAAGTACAGATTGACCATTCTTAATGACTTTTGGCTGATAGTTAAACAAAGACTCCGTTTGTGGGTAAAGTGCTGCGTTAACCTCAACGTTTTGACATGCAATTAAACATCGCATGACACACACAACAACGAAGATATTATTTATCAATTTCATTTATATAATTTACCATATATTTCTTTTCAATAAATAATATCCCTCTCTGGACAGGGCTAAAAAATGGGATGGATATTTATTGAATAAGTTGATATCCTTTCTCAATAAGACAATTGCGAAACATTGATGTGGAACGGGAAGAATTCATGTCAAGATTAACACTTACACGCCGTAAACAACTTTCTGCGTCTGACGTATCCAAGTGGTCATGACCGTCTGAGATTGCATGCCCACAAACATTTAAATAAAATTCGATGCATATGAAAAAAAGAGTACTTAAATACATATGTTATCAAATAAAATATAAATAATCATACTTAATAATTGTATATAGCTGGAAAAATTAATTTATTAATACTTAAATATTCATAAAAATGAAGTTGTGTAACTGCCAAGATTTGTTCGGAAATCTCGCTCTGGTAACCCAAACAAGTCCTATGCACCTGCGTCAATAACGAACTCTAATTGTTAGGTAATATGCACCAAACTCACACAAGGACGTGTCATGAAAGTCGGTTGTTGTCTAGTACTGATGGTGGTTGCACACTCATTGTCCTTTGCTGAAGATTTGAGTTCTTGCACATTGAAAAAGAACCCAGATGAAATGAACTACTGCAAGGCATCATTTGCGGGGAGTGCAACTTTTTGTGACATGATTAAAAACGGTGAGAAAAAACGTGACTGCTATTTCATGGTCGTGAAAATTCAACGAAACAACGCCTATCAAATTAAAAAACCGGATTCAAAAAAATCTGAAGAGGAATGACAAAACAAAATGCCATCGGCATATGTTGGCTACTTGTTCGGTGCAGGTTTTTGAACCACATCGCAAGAAGCCATTGAATTTTTCTGATTTTTTAGACTGATGGCCACATAAGGCTCGTCAGGATAGCTGCTAGCAACGATAAGGTGACCATCGGTGTAATCGCTCCAGTGCTCCCCTTGGGTCGTCACCCAAGATCTGTTGAAAGGCAAAATATGTTTCTCATCCTTGAAGTTCAATTCAACTCTTTCGCTTTGAAAGTGGACGTCAAATTCAAAGCCTAAAAAGTGTTTTCCACAACTCAAAGGGGGAGACACTATTTGGGCTGAACTACACCAAGATTGAATAATCAAAATAAAAAATAGTCCGTATCTCATAGGAATGCATAATGAAAGACAGTGAAACTGTACCAGTTTCTTTAAACGATATTTCATTCCTAAAGGTGCATGCATGACACGTCCTGTCTTGGCTCATTCTCATATTCATTCGGCAATTGAGGATCAAATCAACAACTTTCAACACGAGATCATTGCAGAAGTGCAGTCAGCCATCCAAGTCCATCGAGTGGTAGTGATAGGTATGACGCAAAATCCCGTTGTTAAAACTGTTAAGCAGTGCTTAGAAAAAGCTGGCGTTGCCTATGTCTATTTGGAATATGGCAGCTATTTCAGCCAGTGGCGACGTCGCCTTGCACTCAAAATGTGGACCGGATGGCCCACGTTCCCCATGGTATTTTTGGATGGAAAATTGCTTGGTGGCGCACAGGATGTGAAGGCGTTGCTAGCGTCTGGTGAACTCAAAGCAATGCTTGCATCCAAGTAACAATGGTTCTAACCATAGGTTCTGTAGCCTGCGGGTCACGTATATCCCCTGCAAGCACATGCTGACCGCTGCTTTTGCTGTACGCCACCAGTTCAAGTTTTTTATTCGCAGAGCCCATGCGATCAAAAATTTGTTTGGTTTCCAAAGGGTCCACTGTTTGATCATCTGCGCTGTATAAAACCAGCAACGGAGTCTTGAAAGTTGACACATCGCTTTCGCGAACTTTCTTCACTAATGCCATCATGGGGAACAATGCGGCTGTAGGATAACTTTTGGTCCAAGCGGCGGCTTCGCGTTCATTTACATCTGGAAATTTAAGCTCTGGTCCAGTGATGGCTGTGGCGATTTGTTTACCCCAATGGCCATTGATCAATTCAGAACGTTTGTCTTTGAGTCCAAAGTTGGGGGAGATAAACACATAGGCTTGTACGTCCTTACCCTGTTCAGTGCTGGCCAGCCAAGTAGAAAGCGTAGAACCGGTAGAACAACTGATCACCAAAACTTTATCGCCTAAGCTTTTTCCAATACGAACAGCTTCCAAGGTATCGGCCATCCAATCTTGCACAGACACTTTGCCCAAAGCTTCACCTGGCAAGCCATGGCCACTTAAACGGGTATAAAAAAGATTAGCCCCTAATTGTTTGGCCACCAAATCTGCTACAGGTGCGGTTTCCATTCTGCTGGCAGAAAATCCATGTACATACACCACAGACCAAGGTGTTTTTTGTTTCTGCGCATTGGCCCACACAATGCCTTTGGCGGTGCCAGGTTTCACCCCCCCCACGCTGGCCTCCGATTGTTCTAGCCAAGCATCCAATGCACTCAAGTCAGTGGGTGACTCCATCCTCGTAGTGGGGGTAGAGCTACCAAAATCATTCACTGGGCCTGCAAAAAATGCAGCAACACAGAGAACAATGATGCCAAGCAAGACTTTGACGACTGACATCGCCCAGCTTTTGTTTACATTTTGAATGGCGTTGGAATTCGTTGTCATGGTCTGCCTTAGGGTTTAGTGGTTTTGAAATACAGCTTTTCGTTTGTTGACGAAAGCATCCATGCCTTCTTTTTGATCTTCTGTGGCAAACAGCGCGTGAAACATGCGACGCTCGAACATCACGCCATCAGAAAGACCGCTTTCAAAAGCCCTGTTAATGGATTCCTTAGCAGTCATCACAGCTATTTGAGAGTAGTCACAAATGATCAGCGCGGCTGCCAGTGCTTCGTTCATCAATGCGTCAAGTGCCACAACGCGGCTGACCAGTCCAGCACGTTCAGCTTCCTCGGCATTCATCATTCGGCCTGTTAAAACCAAATCCATAGCCTTGGCTTTACCGATGGCCCGTGGCAGTCGTTGTGTACCCCCAGCGCCGGGGATGATGCCCAATTTAATTTCTGGTTGTCCAAAACGGGCGTTGTCTGCTGCAATGATGATGTCGCACATCATGGCAACTTCACAACCACCACCCAAAGCAAAACCAGCCACAGCAGCAATCACAGGCTTTCGAATACTGCGAAGGGTTTCCCAATCTCGGGTAATGTAGTCCGCTTTGTAAACATCGGCGTAAGAATAGGTGGCCATGGCACCTATGTCAGCACCTGCAGCGAAGGCTTTTTCATTGCCAGTCAAGATAATGCAACCGATTTGGGGATCAGCATCAAACGCTTTGAGTGCGGCACCCAATTCAATCATCAACTCGCTGTTCAGCGCATTCAATTGCTTAGGACGATTAAGCGTTATCACGCCCACTTTTTCAGCTTCGATTCGTACTTGAATCAATTGCTCACTCATGGATGTCTCCTGATCTGTTAGGTGCTAGGTACTATACCCAAGCTTTAACTCTCAAAGGAGATGATAAATTACCCCTATAGGAGATGTTATGACAGACCAGACCGTACTATATGAAGAGCGTGATGATGTAGCCTGGGTCACACTTAACCGCCCCCAAGCTCTGAACAGTTTCACGCGGCAAATGCACCATCATTTATGGGAAGCATTGGATGCAGCTGAAGCCAATTTACATATTCGTGCCATGGTGATCACGGGCGCTGGACGTGGTTTTTGTGCCGGCGCCGATTTGTCTGAGTTTGATTTTGCAGAGGGTCCTCACTTGATCGAACGCGCAGACCCAGGCCCTGTCATTGACCAAGCCTTTAATCCGACCACTCGACGCTTGCAGCAACTTCGTATGCCTACCATCGCAGCGGTCAATGGCGTTGCTGCAGGTGCAGGCGCATCATTGGTGATGGCGTGTGACATTGCCATTGCTTCACCCAATGCATCATTTATTCAAGCGTTCAGTAAAATTGGATTGATACCGGATGCAGGAAGCAGTTGGTTTTTGGTAGAACGTCTAGGCTTGGCACGTGCCATGGCCTTGGCCATGACCGGGGATAAGTTGATGGCTCAACAGGCCAAGGATTGGGGCTTGATTTGGGACGTTGCAGATGATGTTGTCAAAGCTGCCATGCAAATGGCTCAACGTTTGGCTTCTATGCCCACCCAAGCGTTGGTCGCAACACGTGCTTTGTTGTGCGGTGCAGGTCAAAGAAGCTTGAACCAACAATTGGATGTGGAACGAGACACGCAATCTGCGCTAGGTAAAACCCATGACTATATTGAAGGTGTGAGCGCATTTTTACAAAAACGTCCTCCCCAATTTACAGGGCAATAACGATGTTATCTGTCACGCCAGAAGAACAGCTTGCGCAACAAGTAGGTGAACATATGCTGGCTGCCGATGTGGCCTCGCGGCAAACCTTGGGTATAGAGTTGATTTTTTGCAAACCTGGCCAAGCGCGTATGCAAATGCGCGTTACTGCTGCACATTTGAACGGCCACCAGATTTGCCATGGTGGTTTTATATTTACCTTGGCAGACTCTACTTTTGCATTCGCCTGCAATAGCCATAACAAAGTGGCTGTAGCGGCGTCTGCATCTATAGAGTTTCTAAAACCAGCCCATCTAGATGATGTATTGCTATGCGACGGCCAAGAACAAGTGTTGAGTGGTCGACACGGCGTGTATGACATGGTTGTGCGCAACCAGCATGATGACATCATTGCCCTGTTCAGAGGTAAAAGCGCACAAATCCAAGGGACTGTGGTGTCAATATGAGTGATGTGGTTTTCCCTTTAGAACCTATTGAAAAAGCCAGTTTAGATGAGTTGCGCGCGTTGCAATTCAAACGATTGAAGGCAACACTTCACCATGCTTATGCGAACTCAAGCGTGTACAAGGCCAAATTTGATGATGCGGGCGTACATCCCGACGACTGCCGTAGCTTGGCTGATTTGGCGAAGTTTCCCTTCACAGCCAAAGCTGATCTGAGAGACAGTTACCCCTTTGGCATGTTTGCTGTTTCTCAACAACAGGTGGTCAGAATCCATGCATCCAGTGGTACGACCGGCAAGCCCACGGTGGTGGCTTACACCGCCAATGACATCGTCATGTGGGCAAATTGTGTGGCACGCAGTATCCGTGCCGCGGGCGCAAGACCTGGGGATAAAGTACATATCAGTTATGGCTATGGCTTGTTCACCGGTGGTCTTGGTGCGCATTATGGCGCAGAGCAATTAGGTTTGACGGTCATTCCCTTCGGCGGAGGACAAACAGAGCGTCAAGTGCAGCTCATACAAGATTTCTCGCCTGACATCATCATGGTGACACCCAGCTATATGTTGGCATTGGCTGATGAGTTTGAGCGGCAAGGTTTCAACCCACGGGACAGCAGTGTGCGTGTCGGTATTTTTGGCGCAGAACCTTGGACCAACGATATGCGCTCAGCCATTGAAAAAAGAATGGCGATTGACGCTGTAGATATTTATGGCTTGTCAGAGGTCATTGGTCCTGGCGTTGCCAGTGAATGTGTCGAAACCAAAGATGGACCGACCATTTGGGAAGATCATTTTTACCCGGAAATTATTGATCCTGACACGGGTGTTGTGCTGCCAGATGGTGAATTGGGAGAGCTGGTTTTTACCAGTTTGACCAAAGAAGCTTTGCCCATCATTCGCTATCGTACCCGTGACTTAACGCGTTTATTGCCTGGTACCGCTCGTACCATGCGGCGTATTGAAAAAATCACAGGCCGCAGCGACGACATGATGATTGTCAGGGGGGTGAATGTGTTTCCCACGCAAATTGAAGAGCTGATCCTGAGGCAAGTTGCATTGAGTGCCCATTACCAGTGTGTGTTGGGCAAAGATGGACCCTTAGATACCTTGACGGTCAAGGTGGAAACTCGCTCGGGCTTGTCGGCTGATGATGCCCAGGCCAAGCAAGCAGCCCAGCAGTTGGAGCATGAGGCCAAAGCTTATATTGGCACCAGCTTGAAAGTGGAGTTATGCAACGAGGGTGGCGTAGAAAGAAGCATGGGTAAAGCCAAACGCGTTATTGACTTGCGCTAAGCCAGCGGCCAACTTTGCCAGCGTCTTTGATGCTTAAACGCCATAAAGGCGTGGGATCAGTTACCGGTAATTGCAATGACAACCGAAGCAATTGACCATCGCGAGATACCCATGCGGTGCATTGTTTGTGCTTGCCCAACAGCAGCGGCAGTTGATCAAGACGCTGTAGCCGCCATGATTGAAGCGTTTTACCTTTACCAAACTCCACACCCAACCACTCATCGCCAGCAGCAAAGCCAGCAAGCTGAGCAGCACTGTCGGTAAAAACAGTTTGAATATGAACGCTGTGGTCTTCTTTCACGCGCAAACCCAGTTGTTGCGCCAAGGGTGAGGGTTCAAATTGAACATCAATGCCTTGTTGTTGAAGAAGCTCACTTAAAGGCAATTCCTCTAAAGTGTGAACCCACTGGTGCAGTTGTTTTCGCCATGATTTGCCACTGATATCTTGCAGAACGCGCAGGAAATCCTCTTCGCTAATAGGACCACCTTGGTTGGTTTGCCAAAGAGCACGCATGACTTTATCCAGGCTCAAACCCATTTGCCTTAAAGATAGGTCAATGCATAGCGCGATCAATGAACCCTTGGTGTAGTAGCTCACTGTGATGTTCGGCGTGTTGCTATCAGGTCGGTAGTACTTGGTCCACGCTTCAAAGCTTGATTGAGCGACCGTATGTATATGTCTTCCAGGTGTCTGAATGTATTGCTGTATGGATTTGTTGAGTAACTTGAGATATTGCGCAGGAGATATTAATTCAGCGCGACACAGCATCAGGTTGTCGTAATAGTCTGTAAACCCTTCAAAAAACCAAAGCATCTCGGTGTACTGCTCGCTTTGGTAGTCATAGTGTTCGTAATTGGCAGGCCGCAAACGTTTGACATTCCAACTATGAAAATATTCGTGGCTAAAGAGCCCCAACAGTCCGATGTAATCCTCATTACGATTTTTGTCAGCCAAGCGTGGCAAATCTTTTCTTTGGCAAAGTAAAGCGGTACTGTTGAGGTGCTCGAGACCTCCATAGCCATCGTTGACGGTGTTGAGTAAAAACACATACCGATCAAAAGGGGGAGGGTGATGTGGATGCCAAAAATTCGAGATGGTGGCGCAGATTTTTTCTACATCGGCTTGCAGTTGCTGAGCATCAAACGAAGGCGCGGCACCTGTGACGACGATCTGGTGTTTGGACTTTTGAAGAGAAAAAAAACGGCGATCAAATGAAGCCATTTCGACAGGACTGTCTGCAAGTTCGTCATAGTGGTCTGCGCGGTAAAGCCCAAAACCTGCAGCATCAACGCGAACGGGCCTGAGTGAGGTCGCCACTTGCCACTGGGAGGTGTGCACGGGAGGGCGTAGCTGCACTTTGCAGGGCTGCTGCGTTTGCCCCACGACTTGAACAAACATGCTGGTGCCATTGAAAAACCCACGCTGCGCATCCAGCCAAGCCGTTCGAACTGAATGGTCATGCGCATGGACAAAATAAGTCAACTCCATGGGCTGCTTAGCTTTGCCTTGTATTTCCCAAGTGCATTTGTCTAATTGTCGGATGCCTAAAGCTTTGCCAAGCTGGTTCGCTTGCATGCCACTGAACTGCTTGGAGAACTCTCTCACCATATAACTGCCTGGTATCCACACCGGCAGTTGAAAACGCTGTTTGGCACTGGGCAGGGGAACATGCACAGTGACTTGCCATCTATGCGCATGGGCATTCTCCACCTTGACTTGGTAAAGAATCTCAGCAGAGGCTGTACCTTGTGTTGCTATGCGCATCATGTGTCAAGGTTTGGCTGGAGATAGCAATTTTTCAACTTGAGCGATCTCTACTGCGCCAGATACCCGGGAGCCATCAGGAAAGATGGTGGTTGGAGTGCCACTGATTCTTTGTTTTTGGCCAAAATCTACATTGCGTTTGAGTGCAGTTGTGTCGCAACCTGTAGGAGCGGGAGGAATATCCCGCAGCATGAGGTCTTGCCACGCTTTGGCCTGATCTTTAGAGCACCAAATGGCTTTGGATTTATCAATAGAATCTTTACCCAAGATGGGATATAAAAAAAGATAGACCGTCACGTTGTCGATGCTTTGCAATTCGCGCTCAAAGCGCTTGCAATAGCCACAGTTTGGATCTTCAAACATGGCCATTTTTCTCTCGCCCTTACCGCGCACAATTACAATGGCATCTTTGAAAGGTAAGGACTTGAAATCAACCGCCATGATTTTTTGAAGCCTGTCTTCAGTCAAGTCGCGCTGGCTTTTGGTGTCTATCAAATGACCTTGGATAAGAAAGTTGGCTGCTGCATCGGTGTAATAAATTTCAGAACCATCTACCCGCAATTCAAACAAGCCTGGCATGGGTGTTCGCTTGATCTCATCGATAGGGTGGATGTGGGGCATGCGATCTTTAAGCGTTTTGCGAATCATGGCTTCTTCCCCTTGAGCCCAGACGCTTGAGACCAAGAAGTTGCACAAAGACAGCGCGATGATGAGGTGAAATGGACGCATGCGAGCCTTTAAGAAAAAGTGGGTTTCATGGCTTGATGAACTGTCCACTGTTTCAGGTGTGACAGATGATCAAATTGATTCATTCCCCAATTGCGAAGGGATTGCGCAAGGGTATGAGGATGGGAAAACATACGCTGTAAACCGTCGCATGCCATGGATGTGGGCATGAGACCTGCTTTGCGTTCACGCTCATATCGACGCAAGAAGTACATATCGCCAACATTTCGCCAATAGTCATTGCCTTCACGCAAAGCCAATATATGGCTGAGTGCTGCAACATCAGCAATGCCCAAGTTCAGACCCATGCCAGCAAGGGGGTGCACGGCATGGGCTGCATCTCCTGCAAGTACCCAACTGTTGCCATTAGCAAACCTTCCACACCATTGTTTTGCTTGCGCGGTTTGCAAAGGCCATATATGTCTGGACGTTGATACGTGTAAGGCGCCTAAGCTGTACTGGCTGGCTTGGCTTAAGGCCAAAGATAAGTCTTCATCTGTAGCTGTCGACCATGCGTGTGCTTGCGCGCTGGGCAAAGACCACACGACAGCAGCCTCTTGACCTTGTGGACCACCCAAGGGAAGCAATGCCAAGATGGACAAATCGCCTTGGTGATGTTTAAACCATTGCAATGCTTGTTGAAGATGGTTACGTTCGCAACGCACGCGAGTTGCTAATGCATGTTGAGGATAAGGCATTGATTGAAAATCAATGCCCAGTTCTTGTCGTGTGGCACTCTGATGACCTTCGCATATGACCGTCAGTGTGGCTTCAACAGGGGCGCTGAAGCGTTCAATACTGTGTTGGAAGTTGACCGCATCGTGCAGCAGTTTTTCTAGAGCGCCAACATCTACGATATGGTTTAACACTTGCCCATAAGGTGCTTCAAAGTTGACAGCGCCGCCTTGATCTCCCCAAATGCGCATACTATGTACAGGAGTAGCAAACGAGTTATCAGGCCAGCAGCGCAAGTCACTGAGTAATTCTTGCGAGCGTGTATTGAGTGCAAAAGCTCTCATATCGTCTATAGGGGAAGGTGCGCCTACCAAGGCAACTCGCAAGCGTTGTCTGGCCAGCATCAGCGCAAGTGTGCTGCCCACCATGCCGCTGCCGCGTATGCATACATTGAAAGGAGTTGTCATGCCTTGCATTGTAGAAGTTGCCTGCACGTAGAATTTGCGCAACTTCGCGTAACCCTAGCCCCAGCTATAGATTGAAAGATTCTCATGAGTTTGAAATGCGGCATCGTCGGCCTGCCCAATGTCGGTAAATCCACCCTGTTCAATGCGCTTACCAAGGCGGGCATTGCCGCAGAAAACTACCCCTTTTGCACCATCGAACCCAATGTGGGTGTCGTCGAGGTGCCTGACCCGCGCTTGCAGCAACTGGCTAGCATCATCACTCCAGAGCGTATCGTCCCCGCGATTGTGGAGTTTGTCGACATCGCTGGCTTGGTCGCAGGTGCCAGCACCGGCGAGGGTTTGGGCAACCAGTTTTTGGCCCACATCCGCGAAACCGATGCGATTGTGAATGTGGTGCGATGCTTTGAAGACGACAACGTCATCCACGTCGCGGGCAAGGTCGATCCCATCTCTGACATTGAGGTGATTCAAACGGAGTTGTGTTTGGCCGACTTGAACAGCGTGGAAAAAGCCTTGCACCGGGTGCAAAAAACCGCTCGCTCGGGTGACAAAGAGGCCGCCAAGTTGGTGGCCATTTTGGAGAAATGCCAACTGGCCTTGAACGACACCAAGCCGGTGCGCACCATTGATTTCAGCAAGGAAGAAAAGCCGCTGCTCAAACAGTTTTTCTTGATCACCGCCAAGCCCGCCATGTTTGTGGCCAATGTGTCGGAAGATGGCTTTGAGAACAACCCCTTGCTGGACCGACT
Source organism: Comamonadaceae bacterium (assembly GCA_947455935.1). Taxonomy (GTDB): domain Bacteria; phylum Pseudomonadota; class Gammaproteobacteria; order Burkholderiales; family Burkholderiaceae_C; genus Limnohabitans. Next base: position 29,559 of record CANGPV010000009.1, on the reverse strand, counting down.
CACCGCTTACGCCCACTCACAAAACGCGCCGGTGGTGGCGATTTGCGCCAAGCTCGAAGCCGAGATGAGCGAGATGAGCGACGAAGACCGCGATATGTTCTTGAGCGAGTTGGGCCAAACCGAACCGGGCTTGAACCGCTTGATCCGCTCGGCCTACACCTTGCTGGGATTGCAAACCTACTTCACCGCTGGCGTGAAAGAAGTGCGGGCCTGGACCATCCATGTGGGCGACACGGGACCGCAAGCGGCAGGCGTGATCCACACCGATTTCGAAAAGGGCTATATCCGCGCCCAAACCATTGCCTTTGATGACTTCATCCAGTTCAAAGGTGAGCAAGGTGCGAAAGACGCTGGCAAGATGCGCGCCGAGGGCAAAGAGTACGTGGTCAAAGACGGCGATGTGATGAACTTTTTGTTCAGTTCTTGAAGCCGCGCTTAACCGATGTAGCTAAAGCCGCAGCTTAGCGTCTGCCATCCGAACACCAATATGGCATAACGCAAACCTTTGCCTAAAGCCATATAAGCCGCACAAGGCCAAAAAGGCATGCGCAGATAACCTGCCACGACGCACAAAGGGTCGCCAATAAGGGGCAACCACGCCCCTAAACAGGCTGCAGGGCCCATTCGTTCAAGCCATCGCAAAGCTCGCATATGCAATGTCACGTGGTCTTGATGCAGATGGTGAGCCAACGCACGCTCTGCGCCCCAACCCATGCACCAACCCGCCATTCCGCCTAAGGTGTTGCCCAGCGTTGCAACCCCTAAGGCCCACCAAACCAATTCAGGATTGATCGCTAGCAAAACTAACAACACTGGCTCTGACCCCATGGGCAAGAGTGTTGCTGCCAAAAAGCAGACAAGGAAAAGTGTTGTCAACCCATACTGTGGCAAGGCCAAGGTTGTCAATAGGGTTTGAAAAAAAATCTCCATGTATGACCAGTGTAATCCGATGTTTCTTGACTTAAAACACACAGCTCCACACATAAAAAAACCAAAAAAAAAGATCCTGTCAAAGCAGATGCGCCGCTAGAATCGTGCCTCGTTTTTCAGCAGACCGCTAATTTCAATCCTCTCATGCGTCTTGGCCCTTACCAATTACCCCACTGTGTTTTCGCCGCCCCTATGGCTGGGGTCACAGACAGGCCATACCGCAGTTTGGCCAAGCAAATGGGTGCTGCGTACGCTGTTTCTGAAATGGTCACTGCAAGACAAGATTTGCGTGACAGTTTGAAAACGTCACGCCGTCTAGATCACAGTGGCGAGACCGGCCCCATTGCCGTTCAAATAGCGGGTACGGATGCTGCCATGATGGCTGAAGCCGCCACCTACAACCTCCAGCGAGGTGCGCAAATCATTGACATCAATATGGGTTGCCCTGCTAAGAAGGTATGCAACAAATGGGCTGGTTCTGCCTTGATGCAAGACGAGTCTTTGGCCTTGTCGATTATTGATGCTGTGGTTCAAGCTGCCCGCCCCTTTGGCGCACCTGTCACGCTAAAGATGCGCACAGGATGGCATAGCGATCATCGCAATGCTGTTACTTTGGCTCGCAAAGCGGAGTCAGCAGGCGTGCAAATGATTACGGTTCACGGACGTACCCGCGATCAAGGTTATAAAGGCGAGGCTGAATACGACACCATTGCGCAAGTCAAGCAAGCTGTTGCTGTTCCCGTTGTGGCCAATGGCGATATTGATTCGCCTCACAAGGCACAACAGGTGTTACAAATGACGGGTGTCGATGCTGTCATGGTCGGGCGCGCAGCCCAAGGTCGTCCTTGGCTGTTTCGTGAAATACATCATTTTTTATCGCAGGGTACCTTGTTAGCACCTCCCTTGGTGGCTGAGGTCAAGCGTTTGATGATGCATCACCTTGAAGATCACTACAGCTTGTATGGCAGCTTCATGGGCGTTAGAACAGCTCGCAAACACATTAACTGGTATATCCAAGGATTGCCAGGCGCCAGTGAATTCAGAAAACACTTAAATGCGATAGAAGACTGCCGTTTGCAGGCTTTAGCAGTAGCGGATTTTTTAGATGAGGTGGGGCAGTTGTCTGATCGATTGATCTACACCACATCTTTTTCGAAGATGGAGACCATTGAATGAGCAAGAAACAAATAGAAGAAGCTGTTCGCCACAGCCTTGAGGTCTATTTCAAAGATTTGCGCGGGGAAGATCCTGATCAACTTCACACCATGATGATCAATGTGATGGAAAAACCCTTGCTGGATGTTGTCATGAAGCATGCAGAAGGTAACCAGTCTCGCGCAGCGGGTTGGTTGGGTTTGAATCGTAATACTTTGCGCAAGAAACTTACTGAGCATAAATTACTGTGATGGACTGCTGTGCCCCCGTGCTGGCAGAAAAAGGATTCCTATGAAAGCCCTGATCTCAGTCTCTGACAAGACTGGCATTGTTGAATTCGCCCAATCGTTACATCAACTGGGCATTGAGTTGATCTCAACCGGGGGTACTGCACAGTTGCTGCATGCGCAAGGTTTGCCGGTTCAAGAAGTGGCAGATCTGACGGGGTTTCCTGAAATGCTGGATGGTCGGGTTAAAACCTTGCACCCCATGGTGCATGGGGGGTTGCTTGCGCGACGCGATATGGCTTTGCATATGCAGGCATTGCAAGACCATGGCATCCATGCCATTGACCTGTTGGTGGTCAATCTTTACCCTTTTGAAGCCACGGTGGCTTCACCTGAATGTACCTTGGACGATGCTATTGAAAATATCGATATAGGTGGTCCAGCCATGGTGCGCAGTGCTGCCAAGAATTGGAAGCATGTAGCTGTGATCACAGATGTAACCCAATACAACTGGGTGATCAGTGAGCTAGAGCAACACCACGCAATTAGCGAGCTGAGCCGATTCCAATTGGCCGTAAGTGCATTTAATCGTATCAGTCATTACGATGGCGCCATCAGCGATTATTTGTCTTCCTTAGATTTGTCTACGCAGCAGCGAAGTGTATTTCCTGGTCAAGCTAACGGACGATTTATCAAGCTACAAGATTTACGCTATGGTGAAAACCCACACCAACTCGCTGCTTTTTACAGAGATGCGCACCCCGCTCCTGGTTCATTGGTTACTGCAAAGCAACTTCAAGGCAAAGAGTTGTCCTACAACAATATTGCCGATGCCGATGCCGCTTGGGAGTGCGTCAAAAGTTTTGATACACCAGCTTGCGTGATCGTCAAGCATGCTAATCCCTGCGGCGTGGCCCTTGGTGAAGATGCGCTGAAAGCTTACCTCAAGGCTTACCAAACTGACCCTACCTCTGCTTTCGGCGGCATCATTGCGTTTAACTGCCCCGTTGATGTTGCAACTGCACAGGCTTTGGGACAACAGTTTGTTGAAGTGCTGATGGCACCTTCTTTCACCGGTGAAGCACTTCAACTTCTGCAAACCAAAGCCAATGTGCGGGTTTTGCAAATCGCTCTTCCCCCTGGTGGGGACGATGCATGGTCACAAGGTTTGAATACTGTGGATGTCAAACGTATTGGTTCAGGCTTGCTGATGCAAACAGCCGACAACCATCAATTGACCCTGCAAGACATGCAAGTGGTTACCAAGCTCCAACCCAGTGCTGCTCAGCTTCAAGACATGTTGTTCGCTTGGAAGGTGGCCAAATATGTCAAAAGCAATGCCATCGTGTTTGTAGGTGACGGCATGACATTGGGTGTAGGTGCGGGCCAAATGAGCCGTTTAGATTCAGCGCGAATGGCTGGCATCAAGGCGGGTCATGCCAAGTTGTCGCTTAAAGACTCTGTGGTTGCCAGCGATGCATTTTTCCCCTTCAGAGATGGCTTGGATGTGGTGGTTGATGAAGGTGCACGCTGTGTGATTCAACCCGGAGGCTCCATGCGGGACGCAGAAGTCATTGCGGCTGCTGATGAGCGAGGCGTTTCCATGGTTTTCACGGGTGTGCGTCATTTCCGTCATTGATGCAGATCAAGTTGTCACACTATTGACATAAAAGATTGATATTTAATACTGTAAGATTTCCCGATATTAAAGGGGATATTCATGCGTGCCATCAAGCAAGCTAAAAAATTGATCGAAAAAAACCCAAACTCCTCTGTCGGAAAAACGTTTTCCAAGCTTATTCTTTCCCTAGAGTCCGATATTCAATTTTCAGTTAAAGATCTTTACAGTTTGGATACCGCTGATTTTGATTTGGCTATTGAAGTTCTGAAAGATTGGCGCATTGATCGTTTTTACATAGGCAAGGCCAAGGCGTTTGATATGGCCACACATGCCCATACTATTGCAGAGAAAAAATAAATATTCTCTTGAAATTTAGGACATCAGCGCCGTTACTCTGGCAAACTGTCCACAATGGGTTTGAAGCCCTGAAGATTTGGCATTTTGATTGCCGGCAAACTCTGGGCGTCCACTGTGTAGGTGGTATTCACAATGCCGTTGAGGTAGAGCAAATACGCTGACAACGAATACACCTGATCGGCATTCAGTGATTGGGGCGCGGTCAGCGGCATGGCCCGTCGTATGTAATCAAACAAGGTGGTGGCATAAGGCCAAAAACTTCCAATCGATTTCAAAGGCGTCGTGCTGTTCAAAGAACCTGCGCCCCCTGCTAATTTGTTGGCTGGACCACCTACACCTTTTTCGCCATGGCAAGCTTGACATTTTTCAGCATAAATCACGGCACCCTGGGTGGCATTGCCTTGACCCGCAGGCAGACCGTTGCCATAGGCATCAATGTCAATGTCCCACCCCTTTAAGGTTTCTGTGGAAAGGTTTTGACCCAGACCCAGTCGCTGCTGAGTCTGTGAATGCAAAGGTGCAAGACATACAAAGCCAAGACACCAACCAAGTGCAAAGCGAGAAAACTTAAGCGTGGACATTGCGTACCTCACCTTGTGCTGAGACTTGCCATGTTTGAATGGCATTGTTGTGGTAATAAAAGTTCATGCCTTTATCAGCAATGATTTGACTTCGCGAAGGTTGTACATGCCCATACTCGTCGGTGGCGCGGCTTTGTAGCAAAGCGGCTTGTCCCTGCCATTGCCAAGGAAAGCGAAACCGCACGACAGCTTTACTTTGTATGGGCTCTTGCAATGCAGTGTCTTGCCAGTTTTTCCCTCCATCCACACTTACTTCGACACGACGAATTTTTCCTCGCCCGGACCACGCCAAGCCTTGAATCTCATAAAAACCAGGTCTCTGAATAGTTTGCCCACCCGAGGGGGAAGTGATGACCGATTTGACGTCCATATGAAAAGTGAACTGCAGCGCTGAGCCATCAGGCATCAAGTCGGTGTAAGCGCTTGTTTCTTCGCGACTTTGCCAAGGAGCGTCGCCCAGTTTGAGGCGCCGCAACCACTTGACACTCATATTGCCCTCAAAGCCAGGCAAGAAAAGGCGAAGCGGATAGCCTTGTTCGGGGCGAAGCATTTCACCGTTTTGGGCATACACCAACATGGCGTCATCCAAGGCTTTGGCCATGGGAATGCTGCGTGTCATGGCCGCGGCATCTGCGCCTTCAGCCAGTAGCCACGTGGCTTGCTTTTGAATTCCTGCCTCTTGCAACACAGTGGAAAGACGTACCCCAGTCCATTCGCAGCAAGACAACATGCCATGGGTATCTTGCGCCGTAACCCCCGTCGGTTTCTTCAACTCCAAAGCACTGTTGCCTGAGCATTCCAAAAAATACACCTTGGACTCCGAAGGAAAGCGAACAATATCTTCCATCGTGAAGATCAAGGGACGATCAACCATGCCGTGCAGCATCAAGCGATGATCTTGTGATGCAATAGAAGGAAAGCCGGCATGGTGTCGCTCAAAGACCAAGCCGTTAGGCGTGACAGTGCCGTGCAAAGATTGCAAAGGCGTGCGTGAGGCTGTGGGGTAAGGCCCCGGGTTGGGCAACAAGGCGCGTTTGACGTGTTTTTCGTGCTCTGAGGGCACCCCATAAGCCGGACTTAAAAAAGGTTTTCCGAGGGATGTGGTCCAAGAGGGAACTTGAGGTGGTAAGCCAGTGGATGCAGATTCCGCAATGGCGCTGGCTGCGGTTGCCGATGCAAGTCCTAACACGCTGGATTGCTTGAGCCACTGTCTTCGATTGCTTGTGGAATGGGTCATGGTGTCAGTGGTTGAGTTTGTATTTCAATTGAAAGCTGATGCCACCGTAAAGTTTATCTTTGAGCGTGGGAATCACGGCAGTGTTCAATCCCCAGCGTTGGTTTTCGAAAGACACCATGGGCACAAGGGCTGGGAACCAGCCGCCTTGGTTGGCCCGAGGGTAGCCGTCAAACGCGCCCACCACAGCACCGAGTTTGAAGGACTCCCATTTCCAAGGCATGACATACATACCTAGGTAATTTGAACGCTGGTTATCGCTGTTTTTAAATTCACCTGCAGTCAATGCATAAGTGTCATTCAAAGTCCATTCAATTCCAAGTCCAGGGTTGGCGTTGCGCAAGCCTTTGTCGTGATCGAAGTGGGAGGTGTAAAAACCAGCATTGATCCAAATTGCTTGCGGATGACTTAGATTTGAAAAAGTATCTGACAACTCGCTCTCAGCTCGAGCTGTGTGTGTATAAGCCATCAGGCAAAGCGACACCCCCCAAAGCTTTAGCAGCGGTCGGTTCATAAGGTGGCAAACACCTCGGCCGCGGCTTGCACCGTGGCGGCGATGTCGTCTGCCGTGTGGGCACCGCTGACAAAACCAGCCTCGTACAAAGCCGGTGCGATGTACACGCCACGGTCGAGCAAGCCGTGGAACAGGGTGTTGAATTTGGGGCTGTCGCTGGTCATCACCTTGGCGTAGTTTTGCGGCAACTCGGGCAGCAAAAAGAAGCCAAACATGCCGCCTTGGCAATCGGCGCTGAAAGGCACACCGGCTTTGGCGGCGGCCCCTTTGAGGCCATCGACCAAGCTTTGGGTGCGGGCTGAGAGCGCGTCAAAAAAACCAGGCTTGGAAATTTCTTTCAAGGTGGCCAAGCCGCAAGCGGTGGCGACGGGGTTGCCACTCAAAGTGCCCGCTTGGTACACCGGCCCCAAGGGGGCGAGTTGCTCCATCACGGCGCGTTTGCCACCAAAGGCCGCCAAGGGCATGCCGCCGCCAATCACCTTGCCCAGCACCGTGAGGTCGGGCTCGAAGCCAGGGATGGATTGCGCGTAAACGCTTTGCGCACTGCCCAAGGCCACGCGGCAGCCGGTCATCACCTCGTCAAACACCAGCAGCGCGCCGTGCTGGCTGCACAGCTCGCGGCAGCGCTTCATGAAGGGCACGCTGGCGCGCACAAAGTTCATGTTGCCGGCGATGGGCTCAATCATCAAACAGGCCAACTCTTTGCCGTGCAGGGCAAAGGCTTCTTCCAATTGGGGGATGTTGTTGTACTCGAGCACCAAGGTGTGTTGCACCACTTCAGGCGGCACACCAGCGCTGGTCGGATTGCCAAAGGTGGCCAAGCCGGAGCCGGCTTTCACCAACAGCGCGTCGGCGTGGCCGTGGTAGCAGCCTTCGAACTTGATGATCTTGCTGCGGCCAGTGGCACCACGCGCCAAGCGCAAGGCGCTCATGCCGGCTTCGGTGCCCGAGCTGACCAAGCGCACCATGTCCATCGAGGGCATGAGTTTCAACAGCGCTTCGGCGAGTTCAATTTCGCGTTCGGTGGGGGCGCCGTAGGAGAAACCTTCGAGCACCGCTTTTTGCACGGCTTCGACCACGGCGGGGTGGCCGTGGCCCAAGATCATCGGGCCCCACGAGCCGATGTAGTCGATGTAGCGCTTGTCGTTGGCGTCCCAAAAATACGCCCCTTGGGCGCGTTTGACAAAACGCGGTGTGCCACCCACGGCGCGGAAAGCGCGAACAGGGGAATTGACACCGCCAGGGATGACTTGGCGCGCGCGGTCGAAAAGGGTTTGGTTCAGATCGGTCATGGTAGGAATACGGTTAAAAAATCAGTGACGGGTTTGGTGTCCTGGCAAAGAGAAATCGTCGGCAGTGACGTTGGTGTCGTCGTCATCTTCAAACTCTGCGCTGTCGTCCACGCTGTGAGCCCAAAACAATCGGTCTGCTACGGCGTGACCCATGCCGGGGCGAAAGCCTGCATCTAAGCTGCCATCCAGATAACCCAGCGCCTCTCCTGCAGCAGCTTCTAAATCGTCGCCCATGGCGAGCAAACCGGCCAAGGCTGCGCTCAAAGTGTCGCCAGCACCTGTAAAGACGGCGTCAAAACGTTCGATGTTCTCACTGACCAGCACATTCAGCGGTGTAGCTAAGGCGTTTTCCAAATGCTGTCCACCCGCCTGCGGCAAGCCTGTGACAAATGTGTAGGGAACGCCTTTTTCAGCGGCAGCTTTGGCCAAATCTCTGGCGCTGGGATTGCTATCACTGCCCCAGTCGGGCAATAACCAGCGCCACAGGGTGCTGTGGTTACCTACCAAGACGGTCGTTTGTGGCAAGACCAATTCCATGAAAGCATCTTGGTAGGCATCGATGGGTTCGTCTTGCCACCAAGACAGGCTGGGCATGTAAGCCACCACAGGCACATCGGCATAGTCAGCACAAATTTCTGCAACCGTAGAGAGCACATCTGCTGAACCACAAAAACCAATCTTGATGACTTGCACAGCGATGTCTTCCAAGATGGTTCGCGCTTGTTCATCGACGGTGTCATCCTCAACCGCTACATGGTCAAACACTTCCGCGGTATCTCTCACATAACTGCCTGTAGAGATGGCCAACACATGCGAACCGACGGAGGACATGGCCAAGATATCTGCGGTTAAGCCACCTGCACCGCTTGGATCGTTGGAATTGAAACACAGCACGCAAGGATGCGCCATTTCCTGAGATTGGCCTTCATCAGGCAGGGGTGTGGGTGTGTTCATGAGCCATCTATAGAATCTGAATCATTCTATGCCACCGCTTTAGCGGGTTTTACCTGATTAATTGGAAAGAAATAACTGTGAACAAGACCTGGATGTGCTTGATTTGTGGATGGATTTACGACGAGGCTGCTGGCGCGCCTGAAGAGGGAATTGCCCCTGGAACACCGTGGGAACAAGTGCCTATGAACTGGACTTGCCCTGAATGTGGTGCTCGCAAGGAAGATTTTGAAATGGTGCAGATTTAAGTAAAGACCATCATTGGGCTTTGCTTTTCACAACGCTGTAGCGCATCAAGGTTTTTAAACGCGCCTTGGCATGATCCACCACTGGAAGAGGGTAAGTTTCTCCCAGCTTGACATGGGCGGCAGCCAACACCACAGGTTTGGCTAGCCAAGGCGCATGAATGGCATCGTCGGGCAGGGCAGCCAGTTGAGGCACATAGCGCCGAATAAATTTACCTTGAGGATCAAATTTCTCACTCTGGCTGATAGGATTAAAAATACGAAAATAAGGTTGCGCATCGCAACCGCTGGAGCTTGCCCATTGCCAACCGCCATTGTTAGCGGCCAAGTCAAAATCAATCAAATGCTGGGCGAAATACTGCTCGCCCCAGCGCCAGTCAATGCCTAAGTCTTTAACTAGAAAACTGGCGACCACCATGCGCAAGCGATTGTGCATATAGCCAGTTTGGTTGATCTGTGCCATGGCCGCATCGACCAAGGGATAACCCGTTCGCCCCTCGCACCACGCCGCAAACAATTGCTTGGCGTCCTTGCCACTTTCCCACACGATATCGTCATAAGCTGGTTTGAATGCGTGGTTTACCACGCGTGGATGGTGGTGCAAAATTTGGTGATAAAAATCTCGCCAAATCAGCTCACCCAACCAAGTTTGCGCTCCTGCGTCCCCCTTGAGTGCCAGCGGATGCGCTAAACGTGCCAAGCGTCTTACCGATACCGTGCCAAAGCGCAAATGCACGCTGAGGTAACTCGGGCCTTTCACGCCGGGGTAATCGCGTGTTTGTTGGTAATGGCTTATGCGTTTGACAAAATCATTGACCAATATGTCAGCGCCGCTGGCCCCGGGTTGTATGTGCAGGGAATGCAAATCCACTGGCTCAAAACCTAAGTCCGCCAAGCTGGGTATGGGATGTCTCAGCGAAGCAGGAAGAGCAGCCAGTTGACCTGCGGCAGGTTTGACGGGTCGCTCTGCCAAGTCATCGGCTGTGACCTTCTTCAGCCAATTGTTTTTAAACGGTGTAAATACGCCATAAGGCTGACCATTTTGGGTCAATATTTCACTGCGCTCAAACACCACATGGTCTTTGTAACTGTGAAATGCAATGCCCTTGTCTGCCAAAGTGCCCCTTACGGTGGCATCTCGGCTAAGGGCATAGGGCTCATCGTCATGGTGGGTGAAGACCGCTTGTACGTTTAATGTTTGCGCTAATTCGTTGATGCATTTCAAGGGGTCACCATGCACAACCATCAGCCCTGACGCTGAATGGCCTGAGAGCGATTGAAGTTGTTGGTTTAAGTCAACCAGACTGCCATGGATAAAGGCCACGCGCCTGTCTTGCCGGGCAAGTTTGTCCAAAATGGTGCTGTCGAATACAAAGACGCAGTAGACCTGTTTGCTGTGTTGCAGTGCATGGTGTAGGGCCGTGTGATCATCGGCTCGTAAGTCCCGTCTAAACCACACCAGTGAGCGGTCAAAACGCTCAGAAGAAGCAGGTTTCATCTTCAGCCTTAAAATAGTTTCATGAACTTCGATTCTGCGCCGATCAACCTAACCCATCATTTTTTGATCGCCATGCCCGGTTTGATGGATGAATCGTTCAAACGAAGTGTGGTTTACATGTGCGAGCACAGCGACAGGGGTGCATTGGGATTGATTATCAACAAACCCAGCACCTTGCGTATGCAGGACTTATTTGAAAAAGTCGAACTGAATTTAGGCCGCGCTGACTTGATTGAAATCCCCGTATTTCAGGGGGGGCCTGTTCACACCGAGCGTGGTTTTGTATTGCATGAGCCTTTGTCTGATGCGCCTCCCACTTCAGAGCTTACCGAGGCTGCCTATGCCTCCACCTTGTCTATCCCTGGTGGCTTAGAGATGACCACCTCCAAAGATGTGCTTGAAGCCTTATCTACTGGGGCAGGTCCTAAGCGTGTGCTCATCACGCTGGGTTATTCAGCTTGGGCGCAAGGACAACTTGAGTCTGAGTTAGCTGAAAACAGTTGGCTGACAGTACAAGCCGATCCCCACGTTATTTTTGACACCCCCATAGAGCAACGCTACGACCGCGCCTTGGCACTGCTAGGTTTGCAAGCATGGATGCTCTCGCCGCAGGCGGGCCACGCATGAGTCTTGCGGCCTCTCAAACCGCAGCAACCGAGTTGCAATCGTTTTTGGCTTTCGATTTTGGACAACAGCGTACTGGCGTTGCCTATGCTTCTCGCTTGCTAGGCCTTGCCCAGCCACAAGGCACGGTGCGGGGCAGCGGCCAACTGAAATGGGAAGCCATCAGCAAGCATATCGCGCAGTGGCAGCCCGAGGCGTTGGTGGTTGGCGTGCCCTACCACCCTGATGGGGCTGCACATGACAACACATTGCAGGCACAAAAATTTGCACGTCAACTGCGTAGCCGTTTTGGTTTGCCGGTGTATGAAGTGGATGAACGTTATTCAACCACCGAGGCCCGCAGTCTGAGTGCTGCCGACGTGGATGCTGCCTCAGCCTGCGTGATCTTGAACCAATTTTTGCGAAGCTTAGACACATGAGTAACGGATATTTGACTTTGGATGCGCAAGCCTTGTACCAACAACTGTTGAACAGTTTGCAAAGCATGCTCAGTCCTCAAGATCACTTGGTCGGTATCACCTCTGGGGGCGCGTGGCTGGCCGAACGGTTGCAGCACGATTTGTCTCGGCAACAACCTTTAGGGGTGGTGTCTTCGTCCTTGCACCGCGATGATTTTTCTCAGCGCGGTATGGCTGACAGTGTGGCCACCAAATTACCTTTTGAGATAGATGGCGCGGTCATATGGTTGATCGACGATGTGCTGTTCACGGGACGCACCATTCGTGCTGTCGTCAACGAACTGTTCGACTATGGAAGACCTCAAGCAGTGCACTTGGCGGTGCTTGTTGACCGAGGTGGACGCGAGTTACCCATCCAGGCAGATGTGGCGGCTGCCCGCATCAGTTTGCCCACACACCAATCGTTGCGACTCACGCGTGATGCCCAAGGTCAGTTTGCGTTTTCAGTGGAAGGCTAACCCATGCTTTACAAGCGCAACCCACAGCTCAATAAAAACGGTGAACTCATCCATTTGCTGTCCACGGAAGGTTTGTCTCGAGACATACTTACCCATATTTTGGATACCGCCACACAGTTTGTGTCGGTGAGCGACAGGGATGTCAAAAAAGTTCCTCTGTTGCGGGGTAAGTCTGTTTTTAATTTATTTTTTGAAAACAGCACCCGCACGCGAACCACATTTGAAATTGCGGCCAAGCGTCTGAGTGCCGATGTTTTCAACTTGGACATAGCGCGTTCCTCGGCCAGCAAAGGTGAATCTTTGTTAGACACTATTGCTAACTTAAGTGCCATGGCCGCCGATATTTTTGTAGTTCGTCACAGCGAATCGGGTGCACCTTATTTGATTGCCGAGCATGTGGCACCCCATGTCCATGTCATCAATGCGGGCGATGGCCGTCATGCCCATCCTACGCAAGGCCTGTTGGATGCGTACACCATCCGACACTTCAAGCAAGATTTCTCTAACCTTCGCGTGGCCATCGTGGGTGATGTGTTGCACTCTAGGGTAGCTCGCTCGGATATACATGCTTTCACCACCTTAGGCTGTGCTGAAGTCCGTGTCGTGGGGCCGCGCACCCTCATCCCATCCGATTTATCTCAACTGGGTGTCAAGGTGTTTTATTCATTGGATGACGGTATACGAGACTGTGATGTGGTGGTGGCCTTGCGTTTACAAAACGAGCGCATGAGTGGCGCATTGCTGCCCTCTAGTCAAGAGTATTTCAAAAACTTTGGGTTAACGACAACCCGTTTGCAAGCTGCCAAGCCCGATGCCATCGTTATGCATCCTGGACCTATTAACCGAGGTGTAGAAATTGAATCGGCAGTGGTGGATGGACCCCAAAGCGTAATTTTGAATCAGGTAACTTTTGGTATTGCTGTTCGAATGGCGGTAATGTCCATTGTGTCTGGGAACGATGCATGAAAATATTGATTCAACATGGTCATGTGATTGACCCTGCGAGCGGCATGAACGCCCCAGCCGATGTTGCCGTGGCAGATGGAAAAATTGTGGGTATTGGCACAATTTCATCTGACTTTCACCCTGATGTTCTTTGGGATGCGGCCCACAGTTGGGTCATACCAGGCCTGGTAGATGCTTGTGCACGCCTAGGGGAACCGGGGCATGAGCACGAGGGCATGTTGGAGAGTGAGTTAGGGGCAGCAGTTGCCGGAGGCGTTACCAGTGTGGTGTGCATGCCTGATACCCAGCCTGTGCTAGATGAACCCGGCTTGGTCGACATGTTGAAATTTCGTGCTGAGCGCCTGCATTTATCCAAAGTATTTCCTTTGGGCGCGCTCACACGTGGTTTGCAAGGAGAGGTGCTGACGCCCATGGTTGAATTGACAGGTGCAGGTTGTGTGGGCTTTACCCAAGCTGAGCGTGCCATTCAAAACACCCAAGGCCTACAGCGAGCTATGCAATATGCCGCGACCTTTGGTTACTGCGTATGGCTCAGAGCCCAGGACAGTTTTTTGGGGCAGGGCATGGTAGCCAGTGGGCCCTTGGCCACTCGCATGGGATTGAGTGGTATTCCCGTAGCAGCTGAAACCATTGCGCTGAATACCTTTATCAACTTGATGCGCATGACAGGCACGCGTGTTCATATCAGCAAACTCTCCAGCGCGGCAGGTGTCGACTTGGTGCGTGCAGCCAAGGCTGAAGGTTTGCCATTAACCTGCGATGTCAGCATCCATAACTTGCACTTCACAGATGCAGACATTGGCTACTTTGACACACGTGCGCGCTTGATGCCGCCGCTGCGACAACAGCGTGATCGCCAAGCCCTGAGTGAAGCATTGGCGGATGGCACTATCGATGGCTTGGTATCTGACCATACGCCTGTGGAGGGCGACGCCAAAGCTTTGCCTTTTGCCCAAGCTGAGCCAGGTGCAACAGGACTGGAGTTATTGCTCAGCGCCAGTTTGAAGTGGGCTGCACATCACAAGGTGGATACGCTTCGCGCTATTGATGTCATCACCCGAGCGCCTGCGTCTTGGTTAGGACAAGCAGGTTTGGGTTGCTTACGGGAGGGCGGCGTAGCGGATATATGCGTTGTGGATCCGCAGGCCAGTTGGCAAGTCATGCCTGAGAACTTGCGTAGCCAATGCAAACACACGCCCTTTGCGTTTGATTTAAGTGGCAGTGAAATGACGGGACAAGTTAAAGCGACTTTGGTCGAGGGTCGTGTGGCTTACCAAGCGCCTGGCTTGCTATAGCGCAAGCTGGCAGGGCTAGAGCAAGCTGTCAGCCCAAATATTTTGAGCCCAATTCCAAGCATAAGTGGCCTCTAGCGTATTGGCTTCCGCAGAAACGCCTCCTGAGCCGGGCACGGTCTTGTAGGTTTTTTCATCCACATTGAACTGATGCACCGAAGCGACGTGAACCACCATGTTGTCGCTCACATAGCTGTAGCACGTGTTGGTCAGAAAAGGCGCTGGGTTAATGTCCAACCCGCTCAATTGCGCCACCACGGCTGAAGCTGCGACTTTGGCATGGGAGTTCGCCATATGGCCTGACTTGGGCATGGCAGGTGCGGCGAGCAGGGCGTCACCCAAGATGTGAATATCTTTGGCCACAGTAGATTCAAAGGTTAAATAATTAACTCCGCACCAACGTTTGTTGGCGGTTGCCAAACCCGTTTGAAGTGCAATGCTGCCAGCACGCATATCAGGCAGCACATTGAGGACATCGGCACGCACGGCTTCTTGCACATCAAATTTGATGAGGCCAGCTTGCCCATCGACTGCCGTGACTTTGTGGTTGGGCCGGAACTCGATGATGTCTTTGTAGTTGTCCGACCAGAATTTTTTGAACAAAGGTCCTTTGGACGTGACGTCAGGGTTGGCATCCAAAATAATAACCTTGGACTTGGGCTTGGCTTGTTTGAAATAATGTGCCACTTGGCTGGCACGCTCATAGGGTCCAGGAGGGCATCGGTAAGGAGCCTCGGGCACCGTCAAAGCGTAGACACCTCCATCAGGCATGTCTTGCAGTTGCTTGCGTAAATCGGAGGTTTCTTTACCCGCTTTCCAAGCTTGCAAAATGCGACCACTGTCGTGGGCGGCTCTGAGCCCCTCAATATTGTCAAACATCATTTCTACACCTGGCGACAACACCAATTTGTCATAAGACAAGGTCGGACCATTGGCAAGCGTGACGGTTTTTTTCTCGGTATCAATGCGGATGACTCGGTCTTGAACCAGATTAACACCGTGTTTTTTTACCAAGTGAATGTAGGGTGTGGTCAGATCAGCAAGCGTTTTGCTGCCACCAATCACTAAGTTAGACATGGGGCAAGACACAAATTCTGTATTGGGTTCAATCAGAGTGACGGGTATGTTGTAACCCGATAGCAAGCGTATGTACTTCGCAGCTGTCGCGCCGCCATAGCCGCCACCGATCACGATCACCCGCGCTTTACTGGCTGCGTTTTGTGCAAAAACAGTATGTCCCCAAAGCGCTGCAGAGGAGCCTAAAGCCAAGCCGATTTGAAGTAGATGTCTTCTTTGCATGGTTTACTTTCAGCGGGACAAGGTGGAGAAATAGTCAGCCATGCTGGCGATTTGCGCTTCACTCAAACCTTTGCTGATTTGGTGCATGACCGTGGCTTTGCGAGAACCGTCTTTGAACGACTGCATTTGTTGAACCAGGTAATCGCGTGGCAGGCCTGCCAAAGGGGGGACTGCAGATTTGTCGACAGTGCGACCTTCGCTTCCGTGACAATTGGCGCACATGGCTGCGTTTGCACGCTGATGGAGCTTTTCAGCATCTTGGGCATAAGCTACAAAACTACCCAACGCTAAAATGCCAGTGAACAAGCTCTGACTAAGACGAATTCTGGTGTGACGCATATCAGACTTTCGAAAAACAAGGAGATTAATGTAGCGCTTTTTGGCTCTTATTTGATCGTGGTTTTATATGCTTGCGTTATACCCATATGACAAATGATGAAAAAACTTTTGCTTCTTAGCCTTGTATTCTGGCAGTCGTTGGCGTGGTCAACAGACTTGACAGTCTCTGCGGCTACCAGTTTGACGCAGGCATTTCAAGAGATTGGCGCTCAATTTGAAAACCAAAACCCAGGCACCAAGTTGAAATTCAACTTTGGAGCTTCCGGCGCCTTGATGCAGCAGCTTGCCAATGGTGCACCCGTGGATGTGTTTGCCAGTGCAGACACCGACACCATGGACAAAGCTGTTGCCAAAGGTGTGGTTGCTACAGATGTCAAAGTTTTCACTACCAACAAGTTGGTATTGATCATGCCTCTTCAATCCAAAACAACTTTGCAGCAACTTGCTGATTTAAAGAAACCTGACATCAAGCGCATTGCGATAGGAACACCCGCCAGCGTGCCTGCTGGTCACTATGCCCAAGGTAGCTTGGAAAAAGCAGGCATATGGAATGAAGTGAAAGACAAAATCATCAACACCACCAATGTTCGCCAAGCTTTGGATTACGTCGCACGCGATGAAGTGGATGCGGGTTTTGTGTATGCCAGTGATGCGCAGTTGATGCAAGACAAAGTCAAAGTGACCATGCAAGTAGCAACAGTTACCCCCATTCAATATCCCATTGCCCCCGTGATAGGTAGCGCAAACAAAAATTTATCTGTCAAGTTCATTCAATTTCTTCAATCACCGCTGGCACAATTAACACTGAAAAAATACGGCTTTGGGCAAGAATAAATTGCACAGAGATAATCTAGTCGACAACTCTGACAGCCACTGATGTACTTTAAGCGTAGACATTTTTTACAGACCCTCTCCAGCGCAATGGCTGCTGTGCAACTGCCTCTTTGGGCACAAACCACCAACACCATCAGTCCAACTGAGTTTGCACCTAAAGCAGGTCAATGGCGTACTTTTGATGTCACGACACGTGTTGATATTTTGAAAAAAACGGGAACCACCCGCGTGTGGTTACCCGTGCCCAGTTTGAACACGGCATGGCAAAAAACCTTGGCCAATTCCCATTCAAG
The DNA here is from genome assembly GCA_947455935.1 of Comamonadaceae bacterium. GTDB lineage: Bacteria > Pseudomonadota > Gammaproteobacteria > Burkholderiales > Burkholderiaceae_C > Limnohabitans. The sequence goes on along the minus strand of CANGPV010000009.1, from coordinate 12,391 downwards.
CAATGGCAACACTCGAATTCACAAAGATGTCTTCGAAGGCACCTTGATGCTTTTTTCAGAGTTTGATGCCACAGTAGACAAACCCTATGTGGAAATCACCAGCAGGGTGGTGACCCAAAACAGAAGTTGGGAGCAATCCGAGCCCTTTAAATCAGAGCACCCCAATGCGCTCAAACATTTCACCCGTTCTACGCAACTCATTCCCACTGATGGCATTGTCAAGACCACGGCTTTGCAGATCACGCAGTCCGCTAAAACCGAGGTAGATAAAGTCAGGGCAATTTATGACTGGGTGGTCCTTCATGCATGGCGCGAACCCAAGGTGAAAGGCTGTGGTGAGGGTGATGTGCAAACCATGTTGGAGTCTGGCAACCTGGGGGGCAAATGCGCAGATATCAATGCCTTGTTTGTCGGCTTGTGTCGCGCAGTAGGTATCCCTGCACGAGATGTGTACGGCTTGCGCTTAGCGCCTTCAGCATTTGGCTATAAAGAACTGTCTGGCAAGCCAGAGAAATTGCAATCAGCGCAGCATTGCCGAGCAGAGGTCTATCTGAATGACAAAGGTTGGGTCGCCATGGACCCCGCAGATGTTGCCAAAGTCATGCGGCAAGAAACTCCAGAGTGGTTGCGTAGCCCAGAACACGCTGTTGTCAATCCTGTGTACAAAGGGTTGTTTGGCGGATGGGAAGGCAACTGGATGGGCTTCAATACCGCTCATGATTTAGCGCTTCCTCAGTTCTCACGCAAGCGAATTTCATTTTTGATGTATCCCATCGCAGAAGATGATGAAGGCCGTATGAATTCTTATTCCCCCGATGATTTTCAGTACCGAATTACCTCCAAAGAAATCAATTCTTGATGTTGGTTATTTGAACTTGGTTTCATAGCTTAGATGCAGCACATAGGTGGCTGTGCTGCTCTTGTGCAGTGGCAGTATCGACAAGCGAAGTGCTTGTCGCTCGTCGATATCGTGGCGGAAACTCGTCGCACCCAATAAAGCAACGTCGCTGTTGTAACCCCTGTGTCGGTATCCCGTTACCAAGCCCCCAGTGAATGCCACCGATTGAAAGATGGGGTTGACGGGTAAGGGCCAGCTCCATGTGTAGCCGGCGTAAACCGACGTTTGGCGAATGCTGTTGTGATAGGCACCAATCACATAATTATTTTTTTCTAGATACAGCCCTGGGGTTATATCGTTGTAATTACCGCTGTTGTGGTAGCTGAACGTATGCAGGCCCAGTGTGGTGGATTCTTCTGCCTTGGCTTGCCAGAGTGTGAGGCAGAGCAGGGCAATGCCTAGCGCGGGTAACTGACGTACGATGGGTAATGGAATCCATGTCATTGCTTTGCTCCTTGGTATGGGGAGCCTTAAAGCAAATGCTGAACCTGCAAAGTTGACGCTTTATTGCCATGGTTATCTAAAGCAATGCCTTTGAGTAGGAGATGAATAAAGAAGAATTCAAATGCAGTGCAACGATTTGCGTAAAGTAAAAATAACTTCAGTAATTACCATTTTTCCAAGGAAAAAATCATGGCACAACAAAACTTGTATGCCCGCTTTGCCAAAAATACAGCGGCCATTTGCGGCCGCTCGTTTGTTTTCTCAGGGGCGGTAGGCATCATCTTGGTATGGTTGGTGACAGGACCTTATTTCCAGTTCAGTGACACCTGGCAATTGGTGATCAACACAGGCACCACCATCATCACATTTTTAATGGTCTTCTTGATTCAAAATACCCAAAACAGAGATACCGAAGCTATTCAATTAAAGCTTGATGAACTCATACGAGCTACCCAAGGTGCCCATAACGCTTTATTAGATTTGGAAGAGTTAGAGCAAGAAAATTTGCATGCCTTTAAAAACAAATACCTGACGCTGGCAAAAGCTGCCAGAGAGCAATTGCGATTGGGAAATCTTGATACGGGAACCCCAGAGGTTTAAGAAGCCATTGGCCTTAATTTGGCTTGATTCGCAAGCAGGGCGTCGTTGACCAGGGGCGTTAACTCGTCCACCTTGCCTGCTAGCAGTGCATCCAACAAACTCACCCGCATACGCGGTTCCCAAAATTTGTGGATGTGGTTGGCAATGCCATCTAAGGCTTCTTGTCGATCAGGGTAGGCTGAGAAAAATTCACCAATTTGATTAGCCATGTGAACCAAGTTGTCTATATTCATGCTGAACCTATGCCGAAATGGGTTGCGAAGAGTGGAAGCGAGCAATGTGGCTATAAGCCGTGAAGGTCTGGTCGCGAACCAACCCTGCCAATGCCAAGTTGTGTTGTGCAGCCAATTCAACAGCTAAACGGGTTGGGGCAGAAACGGCGGTCAAGACGCCTGCACCGGCCATCACGGTTTTTTGCACCATCTCAAAGCTGGCGCGGCTGGTGATGCAGATAAACCCTTGCTGCATATCCGTGGAGGTTTTGCTCAAGGCACCGATCAACTTGTCTAAAGCATTGTGTCTGCCCACATCTTCGCGAAGCAAGGTAATTTCTCCCTGAGGGTCAGACCAAGCGGCAGCGTGAGTGGCACCAGTTTGCTGTTTCAAGGGTTGCAAAGCTCGCATATGGGCATGGGCACGGTGCATAGCGTCAACATCGATATGCACCAAGGGTGCTTGTGGCAAAGCCAATTTGACTTGCGTCAAGCTGTCAGCACCACACACCCCACAACCTGTTCTGCCCGCCATGCTGCGCCTGCGCTCTTTGAGTTTGGCTTCACTTTGGGCCGCGACGTCGAGTTGCAATTCAATGCCATGAGGTTGATGGATGACCTCCACGCCATACAACTGGGATGCTTGGTCAATCAAACCTTCGGTCAAGGCAAAACCCAAAGCGAAATCTTCCAGATGTACAGGGCTGGCCATCATCACGGCGTGCGATATACCGTTGAACACCAGCGCCACAGGCACTTCTTCAGCCAAGGCTAAATAGCTGCTGTGGCTTGGGTTCACTTGCCCATCACCTCAAGGGCTTCGGTTTTGTGCTGGGCTTGGGCTAAGAAGCCAAGTTGGTCTTTGTTAAAGCGCTGGTAGTTTTGCTGCCATTCGGAAGGTTGGCTCACTGCCACCACCTGTACCGCAGTCACTTTGTACTCGGGGCAGTTGGTCGCCCAGTCGGAGGCGTCGGTGGTGATGACGTTGGCACCCGACTCGGGGAAGTGGAAGGTGGTGTAGACCACACCTGCTTGCATGCGCTCGCTGATCTCTGCACGCAACACGGTACGGCCTGCACGGCTTTCGATACCCACCCAATCATTTTGTTTGATACCGCGTTCTTCGGCATCGTGGGGATGGATTTCCAAACGGTCTTCGTTGTGCCATTGGTTGTTGTCGGTGCGGCGGGTTTGTGCTCCCACGTTGTACTGCGACAAGATACGGCCCGTGGTCAGCAAGAGGGGGAACTTGCGGGTGACTTTTTCTTGGCTGGCCACATACTGCGTCGGGAAAAACTTGCCTTTTCCGCGCATGAAGCCTGCTGTGTGCATGATGTCCATGCCTGCGTCTGGCGTGTCGTCATTGCATGGCCACTGCAAACTGGTGTGCTCGTCAATCTTGGCGTAGCTGACACCCGCAAAGCTGGGCGTGAGTGCGGCAATTTCTTTCATCACCTCTTCAGGGTGGTTGTAATGCATCTGGTAGCCCAAAGCTTTGGCAAGCTTGACCGTGACTTCCCAATCGGCCATTCCTGCCAGTGGCGGCATGGCTTGGCGCACACGAGAGATGCGTCGCTCGGCGTTGGTGAAAGTGCCGTCCTTTTCCAAGAACGAAGAACCGGGCAAAAACACATGGGCGTATTTGGCGGTTTCGTTCAAGAAGATGTCTTGCACCACGATGCATTCCATGGCGGACAAAGCGGCAGCCACGTGCTGTGTGTCGGGGTCGGACTGCACAATGTCTTCGCCTTGGCAATACAAGCCTAAGAACGAGCCGTCCATGGCTGCGTCAAACATATTGGGAATTCGCAAGCCTGGTTCGGGGCTTAAGTGCACACCCCAAGCGCCTTCAAATAAGGTACGGGTGGTGGTGTCAGAGATGTGGCGGTAGCCAGGCAGCTCGTGCGGGAAGCTGCCCATGTCACAGGCACCTTGCACATTGTTTTGACCACGCAAGGGGTTGACGCCCACGCCTTCACGTCCCACCATGCCACAGGCCATGGCCAAGTTGGCAATGCCCATCACCATGGTCGAACCTTGTGAATGCTCGGTCACGCCCAAACCATAGTAAATCGCTGAATTAGGACCAGCTGCGTACATACGGGCTGCTGCACGAACTTCAGAGGAGGGAACGCCAGTCACCGCTTCAAACGCCTCGGGAGAGTTTTCAGGCTTGGCAACGAAGTCGCACCATTCTTTGAAGCTCTTGTCGTCACAACGCAGCGCCACGTAGTCTTTGGCAACCAAGCCTTCGGTCACCACCACATGGGCCAGCGAGTTGATAAGCGCCACATTGGTACCAGGTTTCAAGGCCAAGTGGTGTTGGGCTTTCACATGGGGGCTGCTGACCAAATCGATTTTGCGCGGATCAGCCACGATCAGCTTGGCCCCACCGCGCAGACGGCGCTTCATGCGCGAGGCAAACACAGGGTGAGCGTCCGAGGGGTTGGCACCAATGACCAACATGACGTCGGTGTGTTCCACCGATTTGAAAGTTTGTGTGCCAGCAGAGGTGCCAAAGGTTTGCCCCAAACCATAGCCTGTGGGTGAGTGGCACACACGGGCGCAGGTGTCCACGTTGTTGGTGCCAAAAGCAGCGCGTACCAATTTTTGAACCAGGTAGGTTTCTTCGTTGGTGCAACGTGAAGAGGTGATGCCGCCCACAGCATCTTTGCCGTGCTTGGCTTGGATTCGCTTGAATTCGGACGCTGCATGGTTGATGGCCTCGTCCCAACTTACTTCTTGCCAAGGGTCGGTGATCTTGGCGCGAATCATGGGCTTGGTGATGCGGTCTTGGTGGGTGGCGTAGCCCCAAGCAAAGCGGCCCTTCACACAAGAGTGACCTTCATTGGCTTTGCCGTCTTTCCAAGGCACCATGCGCACCACGGTATTGCCCTTCATCTCGGCTTTGAAGCCGCAACCCACGCCGCAGTAAGCGCAGGTGGTGATCAGGCTGTGCTCGGGTTGACCGAGTTCAATGATGGATTTTTCCTGCAAGGTGGCAGTGGGGCAGGCCTCGACGCAAGCACCACAAGACACGCATTCGCTGTCCATGAAAGGCTGGTCTTGACCAGGCGACACACGACTCTCGAACCCTCGGCCCGAGATGGTGAGGGCGAAGGTACCCTGTGTTTCTTCGCAGGCACGCACACAGCGGTTGCACACAATGCATTTGCTGGCGTCATAGGTGAAATAGGGGTTGGACTCGTCTTTCTTGGCGTCGCAGTGATGGGCACCGGCTGCCTCACCCACGCCATAGCGCACATTGCGCAAGCCTGTGACACCAGCCATGTCTTGCAACTCGCAGTTGCCGTTGGCGCTGCAGGTCAAACAATCTAAAGGGTGATCAGAGATGTACAACTCCATCACGCCTTTGCGCAAGTCTTGCAGCTTGGGGGTTTGGGTATGTACCACCATGCCAGCTTCGGCGGGTGTGGTGCAAGAGGCAGGAAAACCTTTGCGACCATCGATTTCCACCAAGCACAAACGGCAAGAACCAAAGGGCTCCAAGCTGTCGGTGGCGCAGAGCTTGGGCACTTGAATGCCAGCTTCCACGGCAGCTCGCATGAGCGAGGTGCCTTTGGGCACGCTGACGTCGTAGCCGTCAATGTTCAGCTGCACAGTTTCAGAAGAGGTGCGCGCTGGGGTGCCGTGGTCGCGCTCTTGTTTCAGGTACATCAACATGGTGTTTCCTTAAAGCACTTGAGCCTCTTTGGTTTCTAAACCAAAGTCAGCGGGGTAATGGTTGAGAGCGGACAACACGGGATAGGGTGTCATCCCGCCCATGGCACACAAGCTGCCGTGCAACATGGTGTTGCACAAATCGCGTAGCAAATGCACTTGTTGTTCTTTGTTGTTGGAAGTGCCAATCCGGTCTATGGTTTCCACACCGCGTGTGGAACCAATACGGCAAGGGGTGCATTTGCCGCAACTCTCGATGGCGCAAAACTCCATGGCATAGCGAGCCAGCTTGGCCATGTTGGCGCTGTCGTCATGCACCACGATGCCACCATGTCCCACGACCGCACCCATGGCGGCATAGGCTTCATAGTCCAAAGGCACATCCCATTGCGATTCAGGCACATAAGCGCCCAAGGGGCCGCCGACTTGCACCGCTTTGATGGGTTTGCCGCTTCGGCTACCGCCACCAAAATCAAACAAGAGTTCGCGCAAACTCAAACCAAACGCACGTTCGACCAAACCACCTTGCAAAATATTGCCAGCGATTTGAAAAGGCAGGGTGCCGGTGGAACGTCCCATGCCAAAGTCTTTGTAAAAAGCTGCACCCTTGGCCATGATGATGGGCACGCTCGCCAAGGTGATGACGTTATTGATGACGGTAGGTTGGCCAAACAAACCTTCCAACGCAGGCAAGGGTGGTTTGGCACGCACCACGCCACGCTTGCCCTCGATGCTCTCCAGCATGGCGGTTTCTTCGCCACACACGTAAGAGCCTGCAGCTTTGCGCACCTTCAAGACAAACGCTTGGCCGCTGCCCATCACGTTGGCACCCAAGTAGCCAGCTGACTCGGCCATGGCGATGGCCGTGTTCATGGTGGCAATGGCGTGCGGGTATTCAGAACGTATGTAGATATAGCCTTGGGTGGCACCGACCGCTAAACCGGCGATGGCCATACCCTCAATCAGCATATAGGGGTCGCCCTCCATGGTCATGCGGTCCGAGAAGGTACCCGAGTCACCTTCATCTGCGTTGCACACCACGTACTTTTGTGCCGCTGTGGTGCCTCGCACGGTGCGCCATTTGATGCCTGCAGGAAAAGCAGCGCCACCGCGACCACGCAAACCTGAGTCCAACAGCTCTTGCACCACCGCAGCACCATCCATGGCCACGGCGTTTTTCAGGCCTACCCATCCGCCGTGAGCGGCATAGTCATCCAGCGACAAGGGGCGGGTGATACCCATGCGGGCAAAGGTCAGACGTTGTTGTTTGGCCAAATAAGGAATGGAATCTGTGATGCCCCAACCCAAAGCATGTTGGCCGCCGGTTAAAAAATCAGCGTCGAACAAGGAGGGCACATCTTCAAACGCCACAGGGCCGTAAGCCATGCGACCTTGGGGCGTGACAACCTCGACCAAAGGTTCCAACCAAAACATGCCGCGTGAACTGTTGCGCTGCACATCAACGGACACACCACGCGCAGCGGCCTCTTTGTGAATGGCGTCAACAACCTCGTCGGCACCGGCGGCCAGTGCTGCTGAGTCGCAGGGAACATACACGGTGATGCTCATGCTGCAGCCTCCAAGGTTTGAACCAAGCGGGTCAGCTTGGCTTCATTCACACGGGCATGCAAGCGATCATCGATTTGCACCGCAGGCGACGAAGCACACAGTCCTAAGCAGTAAACGGGTTCAAGCGAGTACATGCCATTCGCACTGGTTTCGTGTCCTTTGCAACCCAGCAGTTTTTCTGCCAAGGCCCAGAGTTCTTCGCTGCCACAAGACTGGCAAGCCTCAGCACGGCAGACTTGGATGACATGTTTACCGGGAGCGGTGCTGCGAAAGTGGTGGTAGTAAGTGATGACGCCATGCACCTCGGCACGCGACAGATTTAAGCCCTGCGCAATGGAGGGCACACTGCTGGCGGGAATGAACCCGAGCTTGTCCTGAATGTCGTGCAACAAGGGCAATAACGACCCTGGTTCAGAGGCGTGTTGTTGCACCAGTTGGTCGATAAGCGCCTGTTCAGGCAAAGCTTGGGTTGAATTCATACATCAATCAGTTGAAAAATTTGCCTACGCTCAAGAGCGTGCGATAAATACCCCAGGCCAAGGGGATGCCGACGGCCGTCCATGCGAACACCACCCACAGGGAATTGGATTCGCCGCTGCCACCGTGGGCAGTGCCCACTTCGGATGCACTTGCTTTTTCGTGTGCAAGTTTCTTTTCATGCGCCAGTTCTTCAGCGTTCATGAAGTGCTTGGCGTCCACGGGCTTGATCATCAGGTTGGCAATCAAGCCCACCACCAACATGCCCACCAAGATGAACATGGTTTGGTTGTAAACCTGCTCGCGAGGAATGCCCAAACCGAGTTGGTAGTCACGCATGTAATTCACCACCACGGGGCCCAAAATGCCTGCTGTGGCCCATGCGGTCAACAAGCGACCGTGGATAGCGCCCACCATTTGCGTGCCGAATAAGTCAGCCAAATACGCAGGGACGGTGGCAAAGCCGCCGCCGTACATACTCAAGATGATGCAAAACGCAGCGACAAAGAGCATTTTGTTGCCTGCCATGGCGCTGGCAGGGACAGACGCGTACAAAGCACCACCCAAGACAAAGAAGATGATGTAGGTGAGCTTGCGACCGAGTTTGTCGGACAAACTCGCCCAGACAAAACGACCGCCAATGTTGAACAGACTCAGCAAAGCCGTAAAACCTGCGGCAATCCCTGCGATGGTGGTGAGCTGGGCTTTATCAAGGTCGACGAACTTGGCGTCTATACCCATCAAGGTGCCACCAAAAACCTCTTGCAACATGGGACTGGCCATACCGATCACGCCAATACCGGCTGACACGTTCATGCACAACACCACCCACACCATCCAAAACTGGGGAATACCCCAGACTTTGCTGACATGCACATGGCCTTGGGTGATCATGGCGTTGGCTTGTTGTTGCACCGGTGGTGTCCAGCCCGCAGGTTTCCAGCCGGTGGCGGGAATGCGGTAACCCAAAGCACCCGACATCATGAACACAAAATAAACCAAGGCCATGCAGACAAAGGTTTGGTAGACGCCGACTTGGGTGTCTGAAGCAAACACTTTCATCAACTCGGCCGCCAAAGGCGAGCCAATCATGGCGCCTCCACCAAAGCCCATGATGGCCATGCCAGTTGCCATGCCACGGCGGTCGGGGAACCATTTAATAAGCGTACTGACCGGAGAGATGTAACCCAAGCCCAGACCAATGCCTCCAATGAAGCCCGAACCCAGCAACATCATCCAAAACTGGTGGTAATAAACACCCACTGCAGAAATGAGCATGCCACCACACCAGCACAAAGCGCTGACCACACCGGCTCTGCGGGGACCCACACGCTCTAACCAACCGCCCCATAAAGCGGCGGAGCTACCTAGCAGCACAAAAAACAAGGTGTACATCCAACCCAAGGTGGAAACTTTCCAGTCACAGGTGGTGATGAAGAGTTCTTGGAAAAAGCCTATCTCAGGTCCGCATTTGATGGCCTCTTTGATGCCCAAGGCTTTGGACAAGGGAAGCCAAAAAACCGAAAAGCCATAGGCCATGCCAATGCACAAATGGATGGCCAAGGCGGCTGGTGGCACCAACCAGCGGTTAAATCCTTCAGGCGCAACGATGCGCTCTTTGGACAAAAAGCCAGGGGTTTCGTCTAGGGTTGTCATGGTGTCTCCGTTCTTGGAATAAGTTCTTCACTAACTTCTCGACTTTACCCGAACATATGCTTTTGAAGCACATGAAAGTCTAGGGAAATCACTGCATTGCGGCAATATGACAATGAAGGTAAGGTAAGCTAGATTCAGTCAACACAACTAATATGCTCTGAAAAGCCTAAACTTCCATGCATAAAGTCTCTATCAAACCCCAGTGGACCATCAGCGACGCCAAGGGGCATAACCTGGCTCCCCGATTGCTGGAATTGCTTTCTGAGGTGCAGGGGCACGGCAGTTTGTCCGGTTCTTGCAAAAAAACGGGGGCTTCTTATCGCCATGCTTGGAGCTTGATTCGCCAAGGCGAGGAACAACTGGGCATGCCATTGCTTAATATGGAGCGGGGCAAAGGCTCCACGCTCACGCCCTTGGCCGAGAAATTGGTATGGGCAGGACACCGTATCTCCGCACGCCTCACCCCTATGTTGGAATCCTTGGCCTCCGAGCTAGAAGGTGAAATTGGGCGGGTGCTGTCTGCCGCTGGTGAAGCGCTGAGGGTCCATGCCAGCCATGGTTTTGCGGTGGAAAAACTGATCCAAACTTTGGCGCTGTCAGGTACGCGTGTGGAGCGCAAGTATGTGGGCAGCATTGAAGCGGTGGCGTCTTTGTATGAGGGTGCTTGTGAGATTGCAGGTTTTCACATTCCGCAAGGCGAGTTTGAGGATATCGCCTTCAAGCATTACGCCCGGTGGTTGATTCCCAAGGAAAGCCGCATCATCCACGTGGCCACGCGCCGTCAGGGTTTCATGGTGGCCAGTGGCAACCCGCACAAAATTTATGAGGTGCAAGACCTCACCCGCAAAGGCATTCGCTTTGTTAACCGCCAACCCAGCAGTGGTACAAGGTTTTTGTTGGAATGCTTTTTGAAGAAAGCGCAGATTGACCCCACCCAAATTTCCGGCTACGAGCAAGCTGAGTTCACCCATGCTGCGGTGGCCGCATTTGTGGCCAGTGGCATGGCCGATGTGGGCTTTGGCGTGGAAACGCCTGCCAGGCGCTTTAAGTTGGAGTTTTTGCCCTTGGCCACCGAGCGTTATTTTTTGTTGTGCAACCAATCCGACTTAGAGCGTCCTCATTTGCAAGCCGTGCTCAAGGTGCTCAACGGCGATGAATTTCAGTTTGCTGTGAACCAATTGCCGGGTTACACCGCTGCGCATTGTGGTCAGGTGTCTACTATCCATGAGGCCTTTGCAGAGTTGCCAGCAGCGAAAAAATACTGATGAGGCGTTGACATAAAAAAAGGCACCCGAGTGAACTGCACCCCAAAAGTTGGACACCAATCCAACCTTTGGGGTGTTTTTCATGGCGAAGTACGACGAGATATTTAAAAGATCTGTAGTTCAAGATTACTTAGCGGGTGGTGGTGGTTACAAAGGGCTTGCTTCCAAATATGGTGTCACTTCTGGTCAGATACGGAATTGGGTTGGCTTTTATCGCCTGAACGGAGATAAGGGGTTAACAAAGAAATTCAGTCACTACAGCGCTGAATTTAAGCTTCATATCCTTGAGCACATGTGGCGAGAAGAGCTGTCCTTCACCCAGACCATTCACTTATTTGATCTGCGCGGTGGTGGAGGTGTTGTTTCAGCATGGCAGCGTAAGTACCATGAGGGTGGTATCACAGCATTAGCCCCAAAACCTCGAGGGCGACCTAAACAGATGAAGTCTCTCGAACCCCCAAAGCCAATCGAGAAGCCAACAGAGGCCAAAACTCTGCAAGAGCTACAGCGAGAAAACGAGTACTTGCGAGCGGAGGTGGCCTATCTAAAAAAGTTGGATGCCTTAGTTCGAGCCAAAAAGCAGGCGGCGCAGAAAAAACGCAAGCCCTGATCGAACTAAGGCAACAGCACCCATTAGCCACGTTGCTCCAGGTGGCTGAGCTTGCGCGCAGCACGTTCTATTACCAAGTCAAGGCGCTGCAAGGGGACGACAAGAACGCCGTTTTGAAGGTTCGCATTCGTGAGATTTACGACTGGCATAAGGGGCGGTATGGCTATCGGCGCATCACGGCTGAGTTGTGCCGAAGTGGTTGCGAGGTCAATCACAAGGCGGTTCAGCGCCTGATGCAACTGCAAGGCCTGAAGTCGCTGGTACGCCCCAAGAAGTACCGCTCATACCGCGGCCAGTTCAATGCGATTGTTCCCAACATCTTAGACCGAAAGTTCTGCGCTGACAGGCCAAACAGCAAGTGGGTGACGGATGTCACCGAGTTCAATGTTCATGGCGAGAAGCTGTATCTCTCGCCGGTGCTGGATCTGTACAACGGGGAGATCGTTGCCTATGAGACACAAGAGGCTCCCAAGATGCCTCTGGTCAGCGAGATGCTCAAGAAAGCGTTGAGCACGCTTGGCAGCGACGAAACGCCACTGCTTCATTCAGATCAGGGATGGCACTATCAGATGGCTTCGTACCAACGCCAGCTTGCGCAAAGAGGTTTGACGCAGAGCATGTCAAGAAAAGGCAATTGTTTGGACAACGCGGCTATGGAAAGCTTCTTTGGCACACTCAAATCGGAGTACTTCTACTTGAACAAATTCGGGACTGTTAAGGAACTCGAGATGGGCTTGAAGGAGTACATCCACTACTACAACAACGATCGGATCAAGACCAAATTAAAAGGGCTGAGTCCTGTGCAATACAGAACTCAGCCCTCTATGGCCTAATCAGCCCCTTAAACCGTCCAACTTTATGGGGTCAGTTCACAACGGTGCTTTTTTTTCACCCCTCAGCGACTGAGAGAATGCCCCGCATGGACACCGTCTTCATTACCCTGGCATCTGCATTGGCAGGGTTTATCGACGCATCGGTG
>CANGPV010000008.1 GCA_947455935.1 Comamonadaceae bacterium | reverse complement strand
TGCCAAAAGCATTTGCATCAACTTTGGCCTGGCCCAAGAATACGGCGGCGTGTGCCACCTGCGCTTTGACGACACCAACCCCGAAAAAGAAGACACCGAATACGTCAACGCCATCATCGACGCGGTGAAGTGGCTGGGCTTCAGTTGGAGCCAACCGGGCAACGACGCGCCCTACCAAGCCAGCGACTATTTCGACTTCATGTACCGCGCAGCCGAGCATTTGATCGAAGCCGGTCACGCCTATGTGGACGAACAAACGGCTGATGAGATGCGCAACAACCGTGGCGACTTTGGCAAGCCCGGCGTGAACAGCCCGTTTCGCAGCCGCTCCCCCGCTGAAAACCTCAGCCGCTTTCGTGAAATGCGTGACGGCAAACTGGATGACGGTGCCGCTGTGCTGCGCGCAAAGATCGACATGGCCTCGACCAACATCAATCTGCGCGACCCGGCCATCTACCGCATCCGCCGCGCCACCCACCACCACACGGGCGACAAATGGTGCATCTACCCGATGTACACCTTTGCCCACCCCATTGAAGACGCATTAGAGCAAATCACCCACAGCATCTGCACGCTAGAGTTTGAAGACCAGCGCCCGTTTTACGACTGGCTGATGGAGCGCCTCTGCGAAGGCGGTTTATTAGCCGCACCTGCGCCCAAACAATATGAATTTGCCCGCCTGAACCTCAGCTACGTGATCACCAGCAAACGCAAGTTGGCGCAATTGGTGAACGAGGGTAAGGTCAGCGGCTGGGACGACCCGCGCATGCCCACCATCGTGGGACTGCGCCGCCGCGGCTACACGCCCGAGAGCCTGCGCCTGTTTGCCGACCGCATCGGCGTGACCAAATCGGACAGTTGGATCGACTACAGCACCTTAGAGGGCTGCTTGCGCGAAGACTTGGAACTCAAAGCCCACCGCGCCATGGCGGTGCTCGACCCCGTCAAACTGGTGCTCACCAATTGGGACGAGGCCTTTGGCGCTGGTCATTTGGAGCCCTGCACCCTGCCCGCTTTGCCGCACCCGCCTGAAGGCCAGCCCGAACCTGCTGCGCGGCAGTTCATCATCGGCAAAGAAGTGTGGATAGAGCGGGACGACTTCGCCGACGTACCGCCCAAAGGCTACAAGCGATTGAGCCCTCCGCAAAGCAACCCTGATGGGTCGACAAGCGCAGGCGCGGTGGTTCGCTTGAAAGGCGGCTATGTGGTGGAGTGCACAGGCTTTGCCAAAGATGCGAAAGGCGTGGTGACCGAAGTCCACGCCAAGGTGTTTCCTGAAACCAAAAGCGGCACGGTGGGATCGGACAGCGTCAAAGCCAAGGGCGTGATCACCTGGGTGGGCGTGGCCGATGGCGTGAAAGCCGAAGTGCGTTTGTACGACCGTCTCTTCAGCGACCCGCAGCCAGATGCAGGCGGCAAAGATTTCTTGGAAGCCCTCAACCCCCACAGCTTGCAAGTGGTTCAAGCCATCGTAGAGCCTTCCTTGCGCAAGGCGATGCCCGATGACAAATTCCAGTTTGAACGCTTGGGCTACTTTGTGGCGGACCGGATGGACCATTCGGCACAGCACCTGGTGTTCAATCAAGCGGTGGGTTTGAAAGACAGTTGGGGGAAACCGTGACCCCACTCACCACCGCATTGGACCAACTGCACCACGCATTGGAACAACTGCGCGATGGGTCCTTGCAGACCCGAGACTTTTGTCACATGGCCAGGGCCCAAGAGGTGCTGTTGGGCGCTTTGCCTGAGCGCTACCAAACCGTTTGGCTGGGCCTGATTGACCGGATGGAGTCCAGCGCCTTGTTCACCGAAGAGAGCTGCTCTTTCAGCCAGACCGAGTTGATCGACAGCCTGTCCATCTGGTTGGACAAAGCGCAGCAGTTGCTTGAGGTGTGATGTCGGTGGCTGCGGAAAAAAATTAATCATCCAAATGATTTAAGCTCAACAACACCCATTCCCAATTCAGGAAACCCTATGAACACCAGCGAACTCTTTTCCCTGCAAGGCCGCGTAGCACTCGTGACTGGCGGCTCCCGTGGCATTGGCCGCATGATCGCCAAAGGCTTGCTGTGCCAAGGTGCGAAGGTTTACATCACCGCCCGCAAAGCAGCTGCTTGCGACGCCACAGCGCAGGAACTTTCCGCGTTCGGAACATGTATCTCCCTGCCCTTGGATGTCTCTCACAAAGAAGGCATACAAGAACTGGTCAAGCGCTTGAGCGAAAAAGAAAAGCACTTGGATATTTTGGTCAACAACGCTGGGGCTGCGTGGGGTGCGCCGTTTGACGAGTTTCCCGAAAGTGGTTGGGACAAGGTGGTAGACCTCAACATGAAAACCCCCTTCTTCCTGACCCAAGCTTTGGCGCCCATGTTGCGTCTTGCCGCCAAAAAGCACATGGCCAAGGTCATCAACATCGCATCGATTGACGGCATCTCGGTCAACCCATGGGAAACCTACTCCTATTCCGCCAGCAAAGCAGGTGTCATCCACCTCACCAAGCGGATGTCGTTAGAGATGATCAAAGACGGCATTTGCGTCAATGCCATCGCCCCTGGTGCATTTGCTTCCGAGATGAACCGCGAAGCGCGGGACCATGGTGACGCCACTGCGCAAACCATTCCTGCTCGTCGCATTGGTAAAGACGAAGACATGGCCGCCGCCGCCATCTATTTGTCCAGCAATGCCAGCGACTATGTGGTGGGTCATACCTTGGTGGTAGACGGTGGCGTCACCTTGGCCCGAGGCTAAGGCGATAATGGCCATCAAAGGAAAACAGATGTCCCTACTTCTAGACAAAATGCAATGGCGCTATGCCGCCAAAAAAATGGACGCTGCCAAGGTCGTCCCCCAAGACAAAGTGGAGCGCATCATCGAAGCTGCTCGATTGGCTCCCACTTCGAGCGGCTTGCAACCCTTTGAAATCATCGTGGTCAGCAACAAAGATATCCGTACACAAATTCAAGCCGCAGCGAACAACCAAGCGCAAATCACCGAAGGCTCACACCTGCTGGTGTTCGCTGCTTGGAACACCTACACCGCTGAGCGTATCAACCATATGTTTGACCTCACCAACGCAGAACGTGGCGGCACCAACGAGGGCTGGGAAAACTACCGCCAAATGCTGTTGAAAAACTACCCTGCACGGGACGCTAACGTTAACTTTGAACACGCTGCTCGGCAAGCCTATATCGGTCTGGGCGCATCCCTGATTGCAGCTGCGTTTGAAGAGGTTGACAGCACGCCCATGGAAGGCTTTGACCCCAAGTCAGTCGACGACATCTTGGGTCTAGGCGCCAAAGGCCTTCGAAGTGTTGCCCTCATGCCTTTGGGTTACCGCTTGAAGGGGCAAGATTGGTTAGAGACCTTGAAAAAAATTCGACGTCCTGTCAGCGAATTTGTCACCGAAGTCAAATAAAACATAAAGGGGTAAGTCATGGCAAAAGGCGATCAAAAGAGCAACAAGATGTCCAAAAAACCCAAAAAGGACACGTCTCCAGCAAAACCCATTATTCCTGGTGACCGCCCTACACCGCCCGTTACCTTTGTGGCGCCCCGCGGCAAGCTGAAAAATAAATAATCCCTCCCCGAAAAGGTAGGGCTTTATTGCACAGGGCCTTTGATGGCAGCTGGCATAGGCAGGGGCATCACTTGTATGCCCTCTTCCAACAAGGCACTGGTTTCTTCACGGGACACTTGCCCACGTATGGCTCGCTCGGGCGTTTCGCCGTAGTGCATTTTGCGAGCCTCTTCTGCAAATTGACCTCCCACGTCTTCGGTGTTGCTAAGAACATGCTGAACCATGTGCATCCATGCTTGCTGCACCTCAGGTGTCATGACGGCCGCTGATTGTGAAGAATGCGCTGAAGCCGACGTACTGGGCAGCAACTCGGTCGCACCCTCGTTATGAGCAGGTGATGAAGCACCAGACAGATTTAAGCGGGGCGCACTCAGCATTTTGGTGATGTGGTGATCACTGCAAAAAGGGCATTCCACCAAAGAGCGTGCATTTTGTGACTGGAAATCATCCTCAGACGCAAACCAGCCCTCAAAGCTATGGTGATGCTGGCACTGGAGATCGAGAACTTTCATGACACCATTATGTCAAAGACTCAACTTCCCAGTGCTTGAACCACCGCATTGGCACACAAAGCCATCAGGCCACCGGGCAAAAGACCCAGCAACAACACCAAACCGCCATTGATGGCAAGCACCCAACGCACATCGGCACCTGCAGACACCGTAGTTGCGGTTAACGGTGGATCAAAGTACATCACTTTGATCACACGCAAATAGTAAAAAGCACCCACCAAGGACATAGCGACAGCAAAAATCGCCAATCCCACCGCAACAGGTTGCGCAGTGGCTACCAAGGCTTGCAACACTGACAACTTGGCAAAGAAACCGACCAAAGGCGGCACACCGGCCAAAGAGAACAAACAGATGGCCATAACGCCAGCAAACAAAGGACTGCGACTGTTCAAACCTGCCAAGTCGGCAATTTCTTCACTCTCAAAACCTTCACGTGCCAGCAACAAAATGACACCGAACACGCCAAGGGTGGTCAATACATAGCTGATCATGTAGAACATGGCTGAGCTATAAGCATTAGCAGCTGACAAAGTGTTGCCATTGACCACGCCCGACAACATGCCAATCAACACAAAACCCATTTGGGCAATGGTTGAAAAAGCCAACATGCGTTTGAGGTTGGTTTGAGCGATAGCAGACAAGTTACCAATCAGCAAAGTCACCACAGCCAACACCATCAACATTTGCTGCCAATCAATGGCCAAGGGAAGCAAGCCATCAACCAGCAAGCGCATCATCATGGCAAAGGCCGCTAACTTGGGCGCACCGCCAATCATCAGTGTGACAGCAGTGGGAGCGCCTTGGTACACATCAGGTACCCACATATGAAAAGGCGCAGCACCCAGCTTGAACGCAATGCCACACACAACAAATACCAGTCCTAATACCAGCACCTGGTGCTTAACGTGGCCGGTAGCAACGGCCATGAACACCGAGCTGAGATCCAAACTGCCTGTGGCGCCATAGAGCATGGACAAGCCGTAAAGCAAAAAGCCACTGGCCAAAGCGCCCAGCACAAAATACTTCATGGCAGCTTCGGTAGCGTTACCGTTATCGCGGCGCAATGCTACCAAGGCATAGCTAGACAGCGTCAACAACTCAAGCCCAAGGTAAATGATCAAGAAATTGTTGCCCGAGATCATGACAAACATGCCCAGCAATGCAAACAAGGACAAGATAAACCACTCGCCACCCTTGAGCATATGTCGATCAGCCACATAGGGTCTGCCATAGACCATGGTCACCATCACAGCCAAGGTAGCAAAACATTTAAGCCAATTGCCCATGGCGTCTGACACCACCATATTGCCAAAGCTGTATAGGGTTGTGCCACTGCTGGCATACAGCGCTTGAATGATGGCCACACAAGCCAGTGTGAGCATGGATAAGCCATAAGTCAAATTACGTTGAGGTGTCGTCACCCACAAATCCACCATGGCGATCACACACGCCATGATGAGCAAAACGATTTCAGGGTAAACGGCTACCCAACTGAAGTTGTCAATCATGTGGTCATCCCGTGGTGTTCAACGTAGGGCTTCATAGGGGCAACTTACTCACAGAGACTTGCTGAATCAACTGATCCACAGAGGCATTCATGACATCGGTGAAAGGTTTGGGATACAGGCCCATAACCATCACAGCAACAGCCAAGATGCTGAGCATCACAAACTCTCGGGCGTTGATATCCGCCAACTGCTTCACGTCGTCATTCGTTACAGGGCCTAAATACACCCGCTTGACCATCCACAGTGTGTATGCAGCTCCAAAAATCAGCGCCGAAGCAGAGGCCAGCCCAATCCAGAAATTGAATTTCACCGCAGCCAGTATCACCATCCACTCACCAACGAAACCTGCAGTACCGGGCAAGCCGCAATTGGCCATCGCAAACAGCAAGGCAAACGCAGCGAATTTCGGCATGGTGTTAACCACCCCCCCATAACTGGCAATTTCACGCGAATGCACTCGGTCGTATAAAACACCGATACATAAAAACATAGCAGCAGATACAAAACCATGCGCAATCATTTGCACAATGCCACCACTGATACCTAAGGGACTGAAGAGGAAAAAGCCCAAGGTTACAAAGCCCATGTGTGCCACAGACGAGTAAGCCACCAACTTTTTCATGTCTTGCTGAACAATCGCCACCAAGCCTACATACACCACGGCAATCACAGAAAGGGTTATAAGTAACCATGCCCACTCATGCGCAGCATCTGGCGTGATGGGCAATGAAAAACGCAAGAAACCATAAGCACCTAACTTCAGCATGATGGCGGCCAAAACGGCCGAACCACCTGTAGGCGCTTCAACATGGACGTCGGGCAACCAGGTATGAACAGGCCACATAGGCACTTTGACCGCAAAGGCAGCAAAAAAAGCAAAGAACAAAAAAGTTTGTGCACTTGAGGTCAAGGGCAACTCACGCCAAGCAGACAAATCAAAACTACCACCCGATTGGATATAAAGGTAAATCAAGGCCACCAGCATCAACAGTGAGCCCATCAACGTGTAGAGGAAAAATTTGAATGCTGCATAAATCTTGTTGGGGCCACCCCAAATACCAATGATGAGGTACATGGGAATAAGTGTGGCTTCAAAAAACACATAGAACAACATACCGTCCAAGGCACAAAACACCCCTATCATCACGCCACTGAGTATGAGAAAGGCGCCCATATATTGGTTGACTCGCTCGGTAATAACTTCCCAAGCCGAGATGATGACTACCACATTGATAAAAGCAGTCAACAATACAAACCACAAAGAAATACCGTCCACACCTAAGTGGTAATTCATGTTAAAGCGCAAAATCCAAGGCAGGTTCTCAACAAACTGCATGGAGGCGCTGCTGGTATCAAACTCTGCGTACAAGGGCAAACACACCAACAAGCTCAAGATGGCTGATGCCAAAGCCGCCCAACGCACACCCGCGGCCTGCTCGTCACGCCCGAAAGCCAAAATCAGCACACCCAGCACAATCGGTGTCCAAATCACCAAACTCAACATGCCCATGGCGTGTCTCTTTTAAAAGTTGAGATATTCATGTCAGTCATGTCAAGGGTGCAGCCAAACAAACCAAGTGATAAGACCAAACATGCCCAAAATCATCACCAAGGCATAGTGATACAAAAAGCCAGTTTGCAAACGACGACTCAGACGCGATACCAAGCCCACAGCTTTCCACGATCCGTTGACAAAGAAGCCATCAATCAACCTTTGGTCACCTCCTCGCCACAACACGGCAGCTAACCCACGTGCGCCGCGTGCCAATACTTTTTCGTTGAAGTCATCTAAATAGTATTTGTTGACCAACAGCGCGTGAAGAGGAGCAAACATGCGCATGGCAGAGGCAGCCATTCCTGGATTGACCATGTAGATGTAGTAAGACAAAGTCACACCGGCCCATGCCAGCAGCAAAGGAACCGAAGACAGCGCATGGATAGCCATGCTCAAAGCGCCATGAAATTCTTCATGCAAATCGCTCATGGCCGGATGCAAAGCACTGTTGACCACAATAGCGTCCTTAAAAAAGTCGCCAAACAACATAGGTTCAATGGTGAGGTAGCCAATCAGTACAGATGGAATAGCTAACAACACCAAGGGTAGCGTTACCACCCAAGGTGACTCATGGGGAGCGTGCGCATGATCGTCATGACCGTGATGCATGTCTGGGTTCTGATCAAAGCGCTCTTTGCCGTGAAAGACCAAGAAATACATTCTGAATGAGTAAAAGGCTGTGACAAATACGCCGCAGAGAACCGCGAAATACGCCCAACCAGCTGCAGGCAAATGGCTGGCTGCAACCGCTTCGATGATGCTGTCTTTGGAGTAAAAACCAGAGAAGAATGGTGTACCTATCAACGACAAGGAACCAAGCAATGAAGTGATCCATGTAATGGGCATGTATTTACGAACACCTCCCATCCAGCGAATATCTTGGTTGTGATGCATACCCATGATCACCGAGCCAGCACCCAAAAACAGCAGCGCTTTAAAAAATGCGTGCGTCATTAAATGGAACACAGCAACCGAGTACGCCGAGGCGCCTAATGCCACTGTCATATAGCCTAACTGCGACAGCGTGGAATAAGCAACGACGCGTTTGATGTCGTTTTGAACAACACCTAAAAAACCCATGAACAACGCCGTGATGGAGCCCACGATCATGATGAGGTTCAAAGCAGTGTCTGATAGCTCAAACAGGGGTGACATACGGGCTACCATAAAGATACCTGCTGTCACCATGGTCGCGGCATGAATCAGTGCGGAAATGGGCGTTGGACCTTCCATGGAGTCAGGCAACCACACATGCAAAGGAAATTGCGCTGACTTGCCCATGGCACCAATGAACAGACAGATACAAATAACGGTGACCAACAGCCAAGAAGTGCCTGGTAGCGTCAGTTCGCCCAATTCTGAGGCCTTGGCAAACACCTCGGTGTAATTCAAAGTACCTGCAAATGCGGCAATCAGGCCAATGCCCAAGATAAAGCCAAAGTCACCGACACGGTTAACCAAAAATGCTTTCATATTGGCAAACACCGCACTGGGTTTGTTAAACCAAAACCCGATCAACAGATAAGACACCAAGCCTACAGCTTCCCAACCAAAAAAGAGTTGCAGCAAGTTGTTGCTCATCACCAGCATCAACATAGCGAAGGTAAAGAGTGAGATATAGGCAAAGAAGCGGTTGTAACCTTCATCCTCTTCCATGTAGCCTATGGTGTAGATATGTACCATGAGCGAGACAAAGGTCACCACGCACATCATCATGGCGGTCAGTCCATCCACCATGAAACCTACCTCCATTTTTAAACCACCCACGTCCATCCAGGTGTACATGGTTTCATTGAAGCGGGCTCCGTCTTGAACCACGAACAAAAGGGTTTGTGCCGACAACACAAAAGACAGCAATACACCGGCGATGGTCAAACCATGACTGAACTTGCGACCTAGCCAAGCACCACCCAAGGCAGTACCAAAAATACCTGCAAGCATTGCCCCTGCCAAGGGCGCCAAGGCAATAGTAAGCAAGGTTGAGGCTTGAAGCGTGGCGTTCATAGGTTTTCCATCAACCCTTCAAGGTATTGAGCGCATCGGCTTGAACAGTCGCACGATTGCGAAAGAGCAGAACCAAAATAGCCAAACCAATGGCCGATTCAGCCGCAGCCACAGTGAGGATAAAAAAGACAAACACTTGCCCGTGTATGTCCCCCAAATAGTGGGAGAAAGCGACAAAGTTGATATTCACTGCAAGCAACATCAACTCAATCGCCATCAACAACACAATCAAATTTTTACGGTTCAAAAAAATACCAATCACGGAGAGGGCAAACAAAATGGCTGCCAAGGTGAGGTAGTGACCGAGGGTGACATTCATGGCGTGTTTCCCTCCTCGGGTTGGGTTGGTATTTCTTGGCGAACCGGTGCCATTTTGACCAACCGCAAGCGGTCCGCAGCTTTCACCTTGACTTGCTCCGAAGGGTCTTGTGATTTGCTGTCTTTGCGCTCACGCAAAGTCAAAGCAATGGCCGCCACAATAGCCACCAACAAAATCACCGCAGCAATTTCAAGTGGATAGAGGTATTCGGAGTAAAGAACCATGCCCAACTCTTTGGTGTTGGAATACTGAACACCGTCTGGCAAAGCTTGCGCAACCGGGGCTTGGGTCAATCGAAACCCTCCCAAAAGCACAGAAGCCAACTCGAGAGCTAACACCGCCCCTATAGAAGCGGCCAATGGAAAGTGACGCCAAAAGCCTTCACGCATGGCCTCGATATTGATATCCAGCATCATCACCACAAACAAAAACAAAACCATCACTGCGCCAACGTAAACCAAGATCAGAGAGATGGATAAAAATTCAGCCTGTAACAGCATCCATATGGCAGAGGCTTGAAAGAAACTCAGAACCAAGTACAAAGCGCAGTGCACTGGGTTGCGAGAAGTGATCACCTTGAATGCGGAAAACAGCAGTACCGCAGAAAATGTGTAGAAAAAGATCGAAGTGATGTCCATGAAATGTGGCGGTCCTGTGATCAGCGGTATTTGGCGTCAGCCGCCTTGTTAGCCGCAATTTGAGGCTCGTACCTGTCGCCGACAGCCAGCAACATCTCTTTGGTGAAGTACAAGTCGCCACGCTTTTCACCGTGGTACTCCAAGATATGGGTTTCAACTATGGAGTCGACAGGGCAGCTTTCTTCACAAAAACCGCAAAAGATGCATTTAGTTAAATCGATGTCATAGCGAGATGTCCGGCGAGAACCATCGGCGCGAACATCTGATTCGATGGTGATGGCCATGGCAGGACACACCGCTTCACACAATTTGCAAGCAATGCATCGCTCTTCGCCATTTTCATAACGACGAAGTGCATGCAGACCTCTGAAGCGTGGGCTCAAAGGGGTTTTTTCTTCAGGAAATTGGACAGTGATTTTCTTGGCAAACATGTACTTGCCAGTAATAGCCATGCCTTTGAACATCTCCAACAATAAAAAGCTGGAGAAGAAATCTTTCCAAGAAAATGCAGCACGGTAGGTGCTGGTATCAAGCGTTGTCATGCAAGGCTCCGCTTCATTGCCAAATATTCCAAGGCGTTTGCATCCAAATACCCACCACGATCAACCAGACCAAGGTGATGGGAATGAAAATTTTCCAACCCAAGCGCATGATTTGGTCGTAACGAAAACGGGGGAATGTAGCCCTGACCCACAAA
The DNA here is from genome assembly GCA_947455935.1 of Comamonadaceae bacterium. Taxonomy (GTDB): domain Bacteria; phylum Pseudomonadota; class Gammaproteobacteria; order Burkholderiales; family Burkholderiaceae_C; genus Limnohabitans. The sequence goes on along the minus strand of CANGPV010000008.1, from coordinate 33,373 downwards.
AACATGGTCACCACCACGAAGGTTTTCATGGCCAACCAAATCCAGCCGGGAATCCACGTCAACCAAGCGCTATCAATGGGTGGCAACCACCCACCTAAGAACATCAGTACTGCAATGGTCGATACCAAAATCATATTGGCATACTCACCCAAGAAGAACAGCGCAAACGACATGCCGGAGTACTCAATCATGTGGCCTGCAACGATCTCAGACTCGCCCTCGACCACATCGAAAGGATGACGGTTGGTTTCGGCCAAGCTGGAAATGAAATAAACCATGAAGATAGGCAGCAAAGGCAACCAGTTCCAAGACAGAAACGTCAAACCCATGTCAGCAAACATACCCTTGGATTGACCCATCACGATGTCAGTCAAATTCAAACTGCCCGACACCATGAGCACCACCACCAAGGCAAAACCCATTGCGATTTCATAGCTGACCATTTGTGCAGAGGCACGCAAGGCACCTAGCAAGGCGTACTTTGAATTGGATGCCCAGCCCGCAATGATGATGCCGTACACCTCTAGTGAAGTGATAGCCATCAAAAACAACAGGCCGGCATTGATATTCGCCAAAGCAACCTCAGGTCCAAACGGAATGACTGCCCATGCGGCCAGCACGGGCATCATGGTCATCACTGGACCCATGAAGAACAAGCCCTTGCTAGCCTGCGTGGGTTGGATGATTTCTTTGGTGAATACTTTCAGTGCATCAGCAATGGGTTGAAGCAAACCGAGGGGTCCCACGCGGTTAGGTCCAAAGCGGATTTGGGTAAAACCAATGGCTTTACGTTCCCACAGGGTAAGGTAGGCCACGCATAAAAGCAAAGGTAACACCACACCCACAATCTTGAGCAAAATCCAAATCACCGGCCACACCAAGGTCTGCCACCAAATAGCATCAGCCGCTAGCAGACCAGACTGGTAGAGCCATTCAGACATGAGAAGTTTCCTTTGTCTGAGCATCTGCTGTTGATTGCAAAGAGGGCGAGCGTCGCACCAAGCCATCAAGTTGGTAAATGGAGACAACCGCAGGCGCTTGAATGTCGGATGGTGTTTGATTCACATTGGTTGTGCAGGCATTGCTTAAGGACTTTGACCAGTCATTCGCTAATGCAGCCTCACGGATTTGATCCGCAGAGTCAAACTCAAAGCCAGATATTCCCAACATCGTGGCCAATACACGCAGCACTTTCCATGCTGGCCGGGTTTCGCCCAAAGGCCTTACGACACCGTGGAAACTTTGCGCCCTGCCCTCTGTGTTGATGAAGGTGCCAGCAGTTTCGGTGAAAGGCGCAATCGGCAACAGCACATCGCTGAAATCCAAATTGGTTTTGAATGGCGACAGCGTGACAACCATCTCTTTGCTAACAAGTGACTTCACAGCAGCAGCCCCTTGGGCACAATCAAACAAGGGCTCGGTATTGAGCAAAACCAAAGCTTTGACAGCGTCAGCGTGGAGCATTGCCTGCGTGTGCATGCCTTTTTGCATGGGCAATGCTTGGGCGACTTGTGCGCCCACCGTGTTGGCGGCTTCACCTAAAAATCCCACACTGGCACCCGTGTGTTGACCAATCCAATTGGCCAAGGTCAATAGTGCAGCGCATTGTGAGTGGTGAGCTGCAGCATTGCCCAACAAAATCGCTTTTCGTTCATTACCCATCAAATCACTGGCAATCGCTTGCGCTTGAGGTGATTGCGCATTGCCAGCAATGGGAGAAACATTATGAGTGCGATCAGCCACTACGGCGGCCACGTCGGCCATGGCTAGCAGCCAATCTGTATGTGGCATAACTTGTGATTGACCCAAAGACATTGCCCAATCAGGCGCGGCGTCACCCAAGGCATGAACCTTGCCACCTTTTCGTGTCGCTTGACGCAACCTGATCGCAAGCAGAGGTTGGTCTTTACGAATATTGCTTCCAATGACCCAAGCGGTCTGCAACTGTGAAAGAGAGGCAATGCTGGTTCCTAACCAACGAACATGACCATCGTGATGGAAGTCAGCGGCACGCAAACGTGAGTCAATGTTGTCGCTACCTAAACCGCGCATCAACTTAGCTGCTAAAAATAATTCTTCCAAAGTGCTATGAGGGCTGGCTAAGCAACCTACAGCAGTAGCACCGTGATCAGCTTTGATGGTGCGCAAACCATTGGCCACGTATTCCAAAGCGACTTGCCAATCAACGGTATGCCAGTCGCCACCTTGCTTGATCATGGGAAGCGTTAAACGATCAGGGCCATTCAAGGCTTCGTAGCTGAATCGGTCGCGGTCGGCAATCCAGCATTCGTTAACGTCCTCATTCTCAAAAGGCACTACGCGAAGCACTTGGTGATTTTTAACTTGCACAATCAAGTTAGCACCGGTTGCGTCATGTGGACTGATGGATTTGCGACGACCCAATTCCCACGTACGGGCTTGATACCGAAAGGGTTTGCTGGTCAACGCACCCACAGGGCAAATGTCAATCATGTTGCCTGACAACTCGGAATCCACCGTCTCGCCTACAAAGGTTTCTATTTCAGAGTGTTCGCCACGGTGCGACATGCCCAGTTCCATGCTGCCGGCAATTTCTTGTCCAAAACGTACACAGCGTGTGCAATGGATGCAGCGACTCATCTCTTCCATGCTGATGAGTGGGCCCACATCCTTGTGGAAGACAACTCGCTTTTCTTCGTCATAGCGGGAAGCACTGCCACCATAGCCCACCGCCAAGTCTTGCAATTGGCATTCGCCGCCTTGATCGCAAATAGGGCAATCTAAGGGATGGTTGATAAGCAAAAACTCCATCACAGACTTTTGCGCTTTGATGGCTCGCTCTGACTTGGTATGAACCACCATACCTTGCGTCACAGGCGTTGCGCAAGCAGGCATAGGTTTAGGTGCTTTTTCAATGTCAACCAAACACATGCGGCAATTCGCAGCAATGCTGAGTTTCTTGTGATAGCAAAAATGTGGAATGAAGGTACCTGCTTTTTCAGCGGCCTGAATCACCACACTGCCCTCAGTGACTTGAACTGTCTTACCGTCGATTTGGAGTTCAACCATGGTCTGTGTCGTGGTTAGATGTAAGCACCGACCATACAGGTCTTGTGCGTGATGTGGTGCTCAAATTCAGGGCGGAAGTGCTTCATCATGCCCCTGACAGGCATAGCAGCAGCATCGCCCAAAGCGCAAATGGTTCTGCCCATGATGTTTTCGGCGACGCTGTCGAGTAAATCTAGGTCAGCGGCTTTGCCATGGCCATTTTCTAAACGGTCAACGATTCGCCACAACCATCCTGTGCCTTCACGACAAGGCGTACATTGGCCGCATGATTCATGCATGTAAAAAGCTGATAAACGTTGCAAACTTTTCACCATGCAACGGGTTTCGTCCATCACGATAACTGCGCCAGAGCCCAACATAGAACCCGCTTTGGCAATCGCGTCGTAATCCATGGTGATGTCCATCATGATGGAGGCGGGCAGCACAGGCGCAGACGATCCGCCAGGAATCACCGCTTTGAGTTTGCGACCACCTCTGACACCGCCAGCGAGTTCAAGCAATGTGGCAAATGAAGTTCCCATGGGTACTTCATAGTTGCCGGGCAACTCAACATCGCCACTGACTGAAAATATTTTGGTTCCACCATTGTTGGGCTTGCCACACGCCAAATAGGCAGGACCACCATTGCGAATGATCCAAGGGACTGCGGCGAATGTTTCTGTGTTGTTGATGGTGGTGGGCTTACCGTAAACACCATAGCTGGCAGGGAATGGCGGCTTGAATCGAGGTTGTCCCTTTTTGCCTTCCAAGGACTCAAGCAAGGCAGTTTCTTCGCCACAAATATAAGCACCAAAACCGTGTGCGGCATGCAACTGAAAATTGAAAGTGCTGCCCATGATGTGGTCACCCAAATAGCCAGCTGCTCGGGCTTCTTCCAAAGCGGCTTCAAACCGCTCATAGGTCTGGAAAATTTCACCGTGGATGTAGTTAAAGCCCACCGAAATACCCATGGCGTAAGCAGCAATGGCCATGCCTTCGATCACGATATGGGGATTGAACTCCAAAATATCTCGGTCTTTACAGGTACCAGGTTCACCTTCATCTGAATTGCACACCAAGTATTTTTGACCAGGAAATTGACGAGGCATGAAGCTCCACTTCAAACCCGTGGGGAAACCTGCCCCGCCACGGCCTCTCAATCCAGAGTCTTTCATGGTGGCAATCACTTGGTCCTGCGTCATCCCCTCAGCGCCGTGCATACCCAAAATTTGACGCAAGGCTTGGTAACCGCCTCGGGCTTCATAGTCTTTGAGATGCCAGTTGTTGCCGTTCAAACCTGCATAGATTTGGGGATTGATGTGCCGGTCATGAAAACAGCTTTGTTGTCCGGTGGCCTGAAATTGCGCCAAAACATGTTGAACGTTCATAGCGATTCCTTTGCCGCTTGGCGCAAGCCATCGATCATGAGATCCAGTTTATCGTTGCTCATGAAACTGCACATAGAGCGATCATTGACCAAGAGCACAGGAGCATCTGCACAAGCGCCCATGCACTCACCGGGTTGCAAAGTAAAAAGACCATCTGCGCTGGTGCCGCCCACCTCAACTTGAAGCTTGTCGCACAAACGTTGCAAGGCTTGTTGACCACCACGCAATTGGCACGGCAAGTTGGTGCAGACATTGATTTTGAAACGACCCACAGCCTGCAAATTGAACATGTTGTAGAAGGTGCTGACTTCATGTACGGCCATGACTGGCATGTCCAAATACTGAGCCAAACCCTTCTCGCTCTCTGGGCTGATAAAGCCTTGGATTTGCTGAATGATAGACAAACAAGCAATCACAGCAGACTGCTTTTGATCTGCGGGGTATTTGGCAAGCTCATGATCAAAGCGTGCCAATACCTCAGCAGAAAAAACTTGCGCTTGTATGGCGTGAGCGTCTCTGGTATTCATCGGTCAATCTCACCAAACACAATGTCCAAGGTGCCGATGATGGCAACGGTATCTGAAATCATATGGCCACGCGTCATCTCATCCATGGCAGACAAATGCGCAAAACCCGGCGCACGAATTTTTAGACGATAAGGCTTGTTGGCACCGTCACTCACCAAATAAATACCGAACTCACCTTTGGGATGTTCGACAGCGGCATAGGCTTCTCCTTCTGGCACGTGAAAGCCTTCCGTGAAAAGTTTGAAATGATGAATCAACTCCTCCATGCTGGACTTCATGCCTTCGCGGCTAGGAGGGGCCACTTTGTGGTTATCCGTGATGACCGGACCAGGATGAGCACGCAACCACTTCACGCATTGTTGAATGATGCGATTGGATTGGCGTAACTCTTCAACACGTATCAAATAACGGTCATAACAATCGCCTGTCTTGCCCACTGGAATGTCAAAGTCCATTTGATCGTACACATCATAGGGTTGGTGTTTACGCAAATCCCAAGCAACACCAGAGCCACGCAACATGGGCCCTGTAAAACCTAAATTCTTGGCTCGCTCTGGCGTGACAACGCCAATGCCTACAGTGCGCTGTTTCCAAATACGGTTATCAGTTAACAAGGTTTCGTACTCGTCTACGTACCCAGGAAACCGGTTGGTGAAGTCGTCTATGAAATCGAGCAATGAACCTTGACGGTTGTCATTCAATTGGGCAATGGCTCGTGCATTTTTAATTTTACTGGCCTGATATTGAGGCATGGTGTCAGGCAGGTCGCGGTACACACCACCGGGTCGGAAATAGGCTGCATGCATACGGGCACCAGAGACCGCCTCATACATGTCAAACAAGTCTTCACGTTCACGGAAGCAATAAATCAAGATGTTCATTGCACCGCAATCAAAACCATGCGCACCCAACCACATCAAATGGTTCAACATGCGGGTGATTTCAGAAAACATGACGCGTATGTACTGGGCCCGAACAGGAACTTCTAAGCCCATCAGTTTTTCTATGGCCAAGCAATAGGCGTGCTCGTTACACATCATCGATACATAGTCGAGTCTGTCCATGTATGGCAATGCTTGTATGTAGGTTTTGCTCTCTGCCAGTTTCTCAGTGGCACGATGCAACAAACCAATATGAGGGTCAGCACGTTGCACCACTTCGCCATCAAGCTCAAGCACCAATCGCAACACACCATGGGCAGCGGGGTGCTGCGGCCCTAAATTCAAAGTGTAGTTTTTGATATCTGCCATGGTGAATCAGTGCAAACCGCCGTAGTTGTCTTCACGCACAATGCGTGGCGTGATTTCACGCGGCTCAATAGTGACAGGTTGGTAAATCACCCGCTTTTGCTCGGCGTCGTAACGCATCTCTACATTTCCAGTAGTGGGAAAGTCTTTACGGAAAGGGTGACCAATAAAACCGTAGTCCGTCAAAATACGTCGTAAATCCAAATGACCTTCAAACAATATGCCAAACAGGTCAAAAGCTTCACGCTCGTACCAATTGGCACTGTTCCAGATGTGCGATATGGAGGGCAACACTGGCGTGGTGTCATCTATTGCAAATACACGCAGACGCAAACGCCAGTTATATGTAAGAGACAACAGATGACTGGTAACTGCATAGCGCAACATGTTGGAAAAGACAGAGGATGCGCCATTCTTGTAATCAGAGTAATCCATGCCACACAGATCAATCAATTGCTCAAAAGCCAATTCTGGATGCTCTTTCAGCGTCTGTGCAACAACTGAGTAATTCTCTGCTGACACAGTCAGGGTAATTTCGCCTAAGGCTGTGGTGAGCTGCGGTGAATAGCTGTCAAGCACCTTGAATAAGGTACTCTCGAGTTGGGAGAGTGACACAGTCATGGTCATGTAGGGCTATCCACGGGCAATGGTGTTTTCACGGCGAATTTTGTTTTGCAGTTGCAAAATGCCATAGAGCAAAGCCTCCGCGGTGGGTGGGCAACCTGGGACATACACATCCACTGGAACAATGCGGTCACAACCCCTGACGACCGAATAGCTGTAGTGATAGTAACCACCTCCATTGGCACACGAACCCATGGACAGCACCCAGCGTGGCTCACTCATTTGGTCATAGACTTTACGTAAAGCAGGGGCCATCTTGTTGCACAAAGTTCCAGCCACAATCATCAAATCAGATTGACGTGGGCTGGGACGAAACAACATGCCAAAGCGGTCTATGTCGTAGCGTGCAGCGCCTGCATGCATCATCTCTACTGCACAACAGGCCAGTCCAAATGTCATAGGCCACAGGGAGCCAGTTTTTGCCCAATTCACCACCGAGTCATACGACGTGGTGATAAACCCTTCTTTGAATACGCCTTCAAGTGACATAAGTTATTCCCAATCAAGGGCGCCTTTTTTCCATTCGTAGGCAAAGCCCACAACAAGAATGCCAAGGAAAATCATCATTGCTACAAAACCTGTGGTGCCAATCTCCTTGAGAGACGCAGCCCAAGGAAAGAGGAAAGCAATTTCGAGGTCAAACAAAATAAAAAGAATAGCCACCAAGTAATAGCGGACATCAAACTTGCTACGGGCATCGTCAAATGCCTCAAAGCCACATTCGTAAGGGGAGTTTTTGGCTGCGTCAGGACGCTGCGGCCCCAATAAAAACCCAATGGCTTGGGGTGCGACGCCAACCAACAGGCCGACGAGGATAAATAGCATGACGGGCAGATACTGCTCTAGACTCATTTCAATCTCTGGTTGCAGCTATGGTGGCTAGCCTGACAGGAGTGTCTGACGCCAGCATGACAACAAGCTGGACATGGTGCCGTCGGCGAGACTCGAACTCGCACAGCTTTCGCCACTACCCCCTCAAGATAGCGTGTCTACCAATTTCACCACGACGGCAAGAATGTTTTCATTTGGCTTGGTGCAACAGCACCGAGCCTCAAAAAGCTCATGATCTTAACCCGAAATAGGTTCTTTTCCCCTATGAGGGTATGAATCCCATAGGAGAAAACTTATTTGCCTGGGATCTGTGAGGCAGGGGTCGCGGGAGCTGCAGGGGTAGCCGGTGTAACAGCGGGTGTCACACCAGGCACTTGGTCAGCAGCTGTTGGGACAGCGGCTGGTTGTGACAGCTCCAACACACTGCCTTGCGAGGTAGGCGAAGTCTTCAAATTGCCGAAATACGCTTGGGCCAGAGTGCAAACAAAAAAGACCGCGGCCAACACAGCGGTGGTGCGGGAAAGGAAATTGGCTCCGCCACTGGCCCCAAACAAACTTCCCGAGGTGCCACTGCCAAAGGCCGCACCCATGTCAGCACCTTTGCCGTGCTGTATCAATATCAAACCAATCATGCCTAAGGCAGAAAGAATTTGAATAACCATCAATAAGTTCAGTAATGTGCTCATGAAAACTCCAAATCAGTCACTGCGATGCTGCAGCCACTATTGATAAAAACTCGTTTGCTTTAAGCGAGGCCCCGCCCACCAGTCCACCGTCAATATCGGGCTGGGCCAACAGACTTACAGCATTGGCTGGATTCATGCTGCCACCATACAAAATTGAAATTCGGTCAGCTTGCTTAGAGGCAGCAAGCAGTTGCAGCCTCAGCATGGCATGCACCTCTTGCGCCTGCTCAGGACTGGCCGTTTTGCCTGTTCCAATAGCCCAAACAGGCTCATAAGCCACCACAACTTCACTGATGCAATGGCCGTTCGCATGGATGACAGCTGCCAATTGACGCTTGACAACGTCTGCCGTCAAGCCTGCTTCGCGTTGCGCAAGTGTTTCGCCAACACACACAATGGGCGTGATACCTGCAGCCAGTGCCCTTTGTACCTTGGTGGCAACCTGCTCATCGGTCTCACCGTGGTATTGACGGCGCTCTGAATGCCCCACCAATACATAGCGAACACCGAAGTCACGCAGCATGGAAGCAGATATTTCGCCTGTGTAAGCACCTATCTCAAAGCATGACATATCTTGCGCACCCCAAGCAATGGGAGAAGATGCACAAACATGTTGCACCTGAGCTAAATAGAGCGAAGGTACGCACACCGCCACATTGCATGACGGTGTTCCCAAGCCTTGAGCAATTGCTAGTAACAAATCTTGATTGGCAGCCAAGCTGCCATTCATTTTCCAGTTACCCGCAATCAGTTTGGAGCGCATAGCGAATGTTTACTCTTGATGAGGTGTTTCTTCGTGGTGTGAGGGTTCGGGACGGTCGAGCAAAGCTTTCATAGACAGTTTGATACGACCCTTTTCGTCAGTCTCCAACACCTTGACTCGAACCACTTGACCTTCAGCCAATACATCAGTCACCTTGGCAATGCGCTCATGGCTGATTTGGCTGATATGCAACAAACCGTCTTTACCAGGCAGCAGGTTAACCAAGGCGCCGAAGTCCAAAATCTTGGTGATAGGACCTTCGTAAATCTTGCCAATTTCTACTTCGGCAGTGATTTCTTGAATGCGACGTTTGGCTTCATCGGCTTTGGCGCCGTCGGTAGCGGCAATCGTGATGGTGCCGTCTTCTTCAATATTAATTTGGCAACCAGTCTCTTCGGTCAGGGCACGAATCACCGCGCCGCCCTTACCAATCACGTCCCGAATTTTTTCGGGATTGATTTTCATGGTGTAGAGCTTGGGTGCAAAGTTACTCACCTCAGTTTTGGCTTCGCCCATGGCTGCTTGCATCTTGCCCAAAATATGCATACGCGCTTCTTTGGCTTGGGCCAAAGCCACTTGCATGATTTCTTGGGTTATGCCTTGGATTTTGATGTCCATTTGCAAGGCGGTAATGCCATTGGTGGTGCCGGCAACTTTGAAGTCCATATCGCCCAAGTGATCTTCGTCACCCAGGATGTCGGTCAGCACAGCAAAACGGTTGCCGTCCTTGATCAGACCCATGGCAATACCGGCCACATGCGCTTTCATGGGAACACCTGCATCCATCATGGACAAGCAACCACCACAGACAGACGCCATGGAGGAAGAGCCGTTGGATTCGGTAATTTCAGACACCACACGCACAGTGTAGGGAAACTCTTCTTTGCTGGGCAAACACGCAGCCAAAGCACGTTTAGCCAAGCGACCGTGACCGATTTCACGACGCTTGGTGCTTCCCATGCGTCCAACTTCGCCTGTGGCAAAGGGAGGCATGTTGTAGTGGAACATGAAGCGATCTTCAAACTCGCCAGCCAAGGCGTCAATGCGCTGAGCATCACGCTCAGTACCCAAAGTGGTGATGACCAAGGCTTGTGTTTCACCACGGGTAAACAGAGCAGAGCCGTGTGTACGGGGTAACACGCTGTTACGAATCTCAATGGGGCGGACCGTGCGGGTGTCACGTCCATCGATACGCGGTTCACCTGCCAAAATTTGGCTGCGAACAATACGCGCTTCAATATCAAAAAGCATGCTTTCGACTTTGACACTGTCGAATTCAACACCATCAGCCTTCAAACCTTCCATGACAGCGGCATAGGCTTCACGGCAAGCTTGGGTACGGCTTTGTTTGTTACGGATTTGGTAGGCGGCAGCCAATTTGCCTTCAGCCAATGCTCCAACTTTAGCGATCAAAGCATCATCTTTGGCAGGAGCAGACCAGTCCCACACAGGCTTGCCAGCGTCACGAACCAATTCGTGAATGGCATTGATGGCGACACGACTTTGTTCGTGGCCAAACACCACAGCACCCAACATGATTTCTTCCGACAACTGCAGCGCTTCGGATTCAACCATCAAGACAGCTGATTCGGTACCTGCAACCACCAAATCCATCACGCTGTCTTTGCGTTGGGTTTGGCCAGGGTTCAACACATACTCACCATTGATGTAGCCCACACGCGCAGCACCAATCGGGCCATTGAAGGGAATGCCTGAGATAGCCAAAGCAGCGGAGGTACCAATCATGGCGGCAATGTCTGCATCGACTTCGGGGTTCAACGAGACAGTGTGAATGACCACATGCACATCGTTGTAAAAACCTTCGGGAAACAAGGGACGAATGGGGCGGTCGATCAAACGGCTGGTGAGGGTTTCAAGCTCACTGGGCTTGGCTTCACGCTTGAAGAAACTGCCAGGAATTTTGCCAGCGGCATAGGTTTTTTCGATGTAATCCACAGTCAACGGGAAGAAATCTTGGCCCGATTTGGCTGTTTTGGCTGCAACCACGGTTGCGAGCACCACAGTGTCGTCAATGTTGACGATGACTGCACCGCTAGATTGACGAGCGATTTCGCCGGTTTCCATGGTGACCGTGTGCTGGCCCCATTGAAAAGTTTTGGTCACTTTATTGAATAAAGACATGTATTTTTCCTGAAAGTTGGCGGTGAAAGAAAAGGCTGCTTCACCAAAGCCCAAAGACACTTATCAGACTACGATGCCATTCCAGAAAAAACATATTTTTTTGGAATGACACAGCTTCGATCTGCTTGTCTGCCTTTGTGAGATCTTTGTTCAAACCAAGCAATTGCCCAAGAGCAAAAGCTTGGTTGATGCAAAAGATTACTTGCGCAAACCCAATTTGGCGATCAGCGCGGTGTAGCGCTCTGCGTCTTTGGATTTGAGGTAGTCGAGCAATTTGCGACGACGGCTGACCATGCGCAACAAACCACGGCGACCGTGATGGTCTTTAGCGTGGGTTTTGAAGTGAGGGGTCAGTTCATTGATGCGTGCAGTCAGGATGGCGACTTGCACTTCGGGACTGCCAGTATCGTTGGCGGAACGTGCATTGGCCTTTACGACCTCCGCTTTATTGAGAGTTGTCATGGTGTTTTCCAAAAAATTTGACGTGCGCCAACAGCCGGAAATGCCAGATGGCGTGAACTTTCACCCTTTGGGCTAAGCCAAAAGATTATAGCTTGGCTAACCAAGTTGTAAGGCGCTGAGCCCCGAGGCGCAATCGGTCAAGCTCTTTAGAAGCAAAACACCAGCGCAACCAGCCTTGCGCTTGCGGCGCAAACGCACTGCCGGGGGCCAAGCCTAGCCCTGCTTCAGATACCAAGCACTGGGCAATATGAACATCATCATGTGCAGCAGATATACGCAAAAATAAGTACATGCCACCATCGGGTAATGCAAATTCAATACGCGGGGTGCCTTCCAACGCTTGGGCCAAGGTATCACGACACAGACGCAAATGCTCTACAACACGAGGAGTCACCTCATCTGCGCGCTCAAGCGCCACCACACCCGCACGTTGAACAAAGACCGAGGCACACGAGGTATTGAACTCAATCAATTTGCCCATTTGATCGGTCATTGCGGAGGGCATGACCAACCACCCCAAGCGCCAGCCCGTCATCAAAAAGCTTTTGGAAAAACTATGGGCCACCATCAACCGGTCGTCAGGGTCGGCAATATCTAAAAAACTGGGAGCGCATCGATGACTGCTGTCCAAGAAAAACAAGTTTTCATAGACTTCATCAGCCAATATCCATGTGCCTGTGGAACGACATTTCGCCAATATGGCCTGCTGCTCTTGTCGAGTCAATGTCCATCCCGTGGGATTGTTCGGTGAGTTGAGCACCAACAAACGCGTTTGTACAGTAATGCTGTTCAATAACTTATCTAAAGGCAAGGTCCATCGACCTTGAATGGGCTCCAGACTCACGGTTCTCAAGGTGGCGCCCAAAATAAGCGGCTGCGCGGTCAAATTGGGCCAAACCGGTGTCAGCACCACTACTTCATCGCCGGCGTCCACCACCGCCTGCATGGCCAACATCAAGGCATTGACTCCACCCGAGGTAACCGCAATGCGGTGGCTGCCTATGGGTACGCTGTGACGTTGGCTCATCTCATGTGCAATGGCTGCTCTAAGTTCAGGAAGTCCAAGGTTGTGCGCATAAAACGTTTCACCGGCTTGCAAAGAATCTATCGCTGCTTGGCGAATGAATTCGGGTGTTACCTCGTCGCTTTCGCCAAACCAAAAGGCCAACACATCGCTTCGACCCATACCAGCATTGGCAAGTTCGCGAATCTTGGAAGCTTGAAGTTGTTCAACAGCGCGTCGCACACACACCCCCTGTCACATAGGTTTTTTCATGGCACAAGTGGTAGGCATCTGTGCCTGCAAAGCACTCATGTCATGGATGATGCGAAACCCCCAACCAGAGCCTTCGACATCAAAAGGAACACCTGGTTGGCCTTGCTTGTCCATCACCCCCACCACCAAGGGTTGCTGCCATTGGTGATCGCTGGCTCGCATGAAAGCATCTTGCCCCCAAAGTTGCAGTTTGACTTTTTCCAAAGCCAGCGCAAGAGGCACGGCTTGAATACCGCCGCTGGTCTCAATAGCCTTAGCCAATGCTTCGATCATCATGTGCATACGCATATGCGCATAATCATCCTCTGGCTGAGGAAAGCGTTGTTTGAAGCTTTGGTAAAACTGCGCAGAGGCCTTTCCCAACACATTGGGCATCCAGTCAGCCACGGCGATAACACGCCCTACACCCGCCTCGCCCATTGCAGCAGGTGCACCTAAGGCATTGCCATAAAAGGTATAAAACTTGCCTTTGAATCCTGCATCTTTGGCCGCTTTGATCAATAAACTCAAATCGTTTCCAAAATTACCTGTAATCACCGCTTGCGCACCGCTGGCCTTGATTTTGATGGCGTAAGGAAGAAAATCTTTGACACGACCCATGGGATGCAACTCGTCTCCCACCACAGCAATGTCAGGACGTTGCTGGCTCAATTGGGTTTGCGCTTCTTTCAACACTGCCTGACCAAAACTGTAGTCTTGTCCAATCAAGTAGACCTTGTTGACTGATGCATCTTTGGCTAACACAGCCATCAAAGCTTGCATACGCATCTGTGCGTGGGCATCAAAACGGAAATGCCAAAAACTGCAACGCTCTTGCGTCAGCGCTGGGTCTACCGCAGCGTAGTTCAGCAACAAACTGGCTTTGTGTGGATAGCGTTCATTGTGTTTTTGCAAAGCATCCACCAGTGCCGAAGCAACCGCCGAACTATTCCCTTGCAACACAACCCGTGCGCCCTGCTCAATCGCCAAATTCAGCATAGACAAAGCTTCTTCAGTCTGCCCCTTGCTGTCATACCGAACCAATTGCAAGCGCTGCTTGCCCTCAGCCGTCTTGACACCGCCACGCTCGTTAACCCGTTCAACCGCCATCCATAAATTGCGATAGACGACTTCGCCTGTATTGCCAAAGGGACCACTTAAACCCTCTATCAATGCAAGTTGGATAGGCGGGAGTTTTTCCTGGGCATTTGCATTTACAAGCGTGAAGTTCACACATAACAAGCATGCGCCAACTATCAACCCTATGAGGCGACGGATCTTTAAAACATGGAGGGGATGCATAGTCATTCACTCAGCGACAGAAGACACATGGGTCAAAGGCCAACGGGGCAGCACATCAAAGGCATAGTTGGCCAAAGCTTGCTCCACGCCCGATTGCAAACGCATGGCAGCAGCCATAGCTATCATGGCACCGTTATCAGTACACCATTCAGCCTGAGGGTAATGAACAGTGACACCTTTTCGCTGCGCTGCTGCCGTCAACTGCTGACGTAAATCTCGGTTTGCACCCACACCACCAGCAACCACCAAGCGTCTGGTACCTGTTTCTTCCAGTGCGCGCAGGGATTTTTTCACCAATACCTCAACAATCGCTGCTTGGGTACTGGCGGCAATATCAGCTTGATGTTGAGGTAGTTCATAGCCAGATTTTTTGCATTGGGTCAGCACTGCCGTTTTGAGTCCTGCAAATGAAAAGTTCAAATTAGGCTGATGCAACAAGGGGCGAGGAAAAGCATAAGCATCGGATTTGCCGTGCATAGCTATTGCAGCCAAAGCAGGGCCCCCTGGGTAACCCAAGCCCAGCAACTTGGCTGATTTATCGAATGCTTCTCCCGCGGCGTCATCAATAGTTTCGCCCAGCAGTTGGTAGTTGCCCAGGGCGTTGACCAACATAAGTTGCGTGTGACCACCCGATACCAACAAAGCCACAAAGGGAAATTCAGGAGGATCATCACTCAAAAAGGGGGATAACAAATGCCCCTCCAAATGGTGAATACCCATCACCGGTTTAGCCAAACTGGCCGCCAAGGCACACGCCGTTCCCGCGCCCACTAGCAATGCCCCAGCAAGACCAGGACCCTTGGTGTAGGCAACCACATCAATGGCCGATAAAGGTAGTCGAGCTGATGCCATGACTTGCTCAACCAAGGGAACCACACGGCGGATATGGTCACGACTGGCCAACTCGGGCACCACACCGCCAAATGCTTCGTGCATGGCAGCTTGGGTATATAAACACTGCGCCAAAAGAACCGGCAAGTCTTGTACCTCGCGGGTCTGCACCAAAGCCACCCCCGTCTCGTCGCATGACGATTCAATTCCTAAGATCAACATAGCGCTGAGTTTAGCCCCGCTTCATTCATCACATAACCCCAAGTCATTAGGGTTAGCTGACAATATGCGTATGGAAATAGCGCAATTCATACGAGAAATCGGTCGCGGTAAGCAAGGGGCGAAAGACTTAAGTCGCGATCAAGCGTGCGAATTGATGACGGCCATATTAGATGAATCAGCAAATCCCATCGCTGTGGGTGCGTTTTGCATAGCCATGCGAATCAAAGGTGAAACCAGCGAAGAAATGTTGGGATTTTTGGACGCCATCCACGGACAGTTACAGCGTTTCACCCATACCAACGCCAAACCCGTTGTTGTATTACCTAGCTATAACGGCTCACGTCGATTGCCTTTGCTCACACCTTTGCTGGCCCAACTTTTAGCCCGGCAAGGCCACGCGGTACTGGTACATGGCTGTAGCAGCGAAGACCAAAGGGTCAATGCCGAAGATGTTTTATCAGCCATGGGCATTCATGCAGCATCTCAGGTCGGGACCATCAAGGAAGGTGAAGTGGTGGTTGCACCCACACAACTGTTGTCCCCTGCCCTTTGGAAGTTGTTGCAAGTGCGTCGTCAAACAGGTCTGCGTAATTCAGCCCACAGCTTGGTCAAGTTAATGAATGTTGTGAATGGTCCCAGCCTGCTGCTGAGCAGCTACACCCATCCGGAATATGCCAGCGCCATGCTTACCAGCTTGCAAGTGCTCAAAGCCAACGCTGTTGTGTTGCGTGGCACCGAAGGAGAACCCGTCGCAGATCCTCGAAAAGTACCTGCTATGCGTTGCTTGGTTCGGGGTGAACTGGCGCCCTACTTGGACATCGTTTCGCAAACACATCACCAAACCACTGACTTACCCATGCACATGACTGCTGAGCAAAACGCCCACTACATTACCGCGATGCTGAATGGCACAATTACGATACCGCCATCTGTTCAGACCCAGGCGGATTTGATATCTCGCTTGTCCCTGGCTTGCACAAACCTCACATCTCACCCTTTCTCACTATGAGCAAAGTTCATCCTTCTATCTTTGTGACTTTGGTTGGCGCGGGCCCAGGGGACCCCGAATTGTTAACGCTCAAAGCAGTCAAAGCTTTGCAAACCGCCACTGTCATCTTGGTCGATGATTTGGTGCACGCTGATGTGTTGAAACACGCCAACACCAGCGCAAGAATCATTCATGTAGGCAAGCGAGGCGGATGTCAATCCACACCGCAAGCCTTTATTGAAAAGCTGATGGTGCAAGAAGCACGTTCGGGAGAAACTGTGGTCAGGCTCAAGGGCGGCGATCCTTTGCTGTTTGGACGCGCAGGGGAAGAGTTAACCTATTTGCAGTCGCAAGGCGTTGGCGTGCAAGTCATTAATGGCGTGACTGCGGGACTGGCCGCCGCCAATACCCTGGGGCTGTCCTTGACGCACCGAGCTTTTTCACACGGCACCGTGTTTGTAACAGGTCACGCCAGCTCTGCTCAAGCAGCGATGCCCTCCATTGATTGGGAAATGCTGGGACGCACCGCACATACATGTCGATTAACCTTGGTCATCTACATGGGGGTGAGTAGCGCCCAAGCCATGCAAACCTCGCTGTTGAAGTCTTTGCCGGCCAACACGCCCATTGCCGTGGTGGAAAACGCCAGCATGCCTAAGCAACGCAGTATCGTGGGTGAATTGCACAATTTGCATGCTTTGCTGACATCAGAAAATATTTCCAGTCCCGCCATCATGGTGGTGGGCGATGTACTCCAAGCTTTGCAAAGCCTTCACAAGGAAAATACAGAGGATAATCAAGCTTTTGGAGACTGGATAGCGGCATGGAAGCAGAACGTATCAACAACATAGGCAATTTACTTAACGATTTGCAAATGCGTACCCTTGACCTTCGGGGGTATCTTTGACTTCGATAGCAAATCTGAACGTCTAAGAACTGTCAACGCATCGCTGGAAGATCCCAGCGTATGGAACGACCCAAAGAAAGCCCAAGAACTGGGCAAAGAAAAAAAGTTATTGGATGACATTGTGTTGTCCTTGAGTCGTTTAGGCCAAGAAATTTCCGACAATACCGAATTGTTTGAAATGAGCAAATCGGACAACGATGAGTCAGGATTGATCACCATCGAAGACGATACGCAACGTATCTTGGTAGAAATTGAAAAATTGGAATTTCGCAGAATGTTTAGCAATCCTGCCGATCCCTTGAATGCGTTTTTGGACATTCAAGCAGGTGCTGGAGGTACTGAGGCCTGTGACTGGGCTAGCATGCTGCTGCGGCAATACCTCAAGTACGCTGAACGCAAAGGTTTTAAAGCCACTTTGGAAGATGAGTCTGCAGGCGATGTCGCTGGAATCAAAGGTGCCACGTTGAAAATTGAAGGCGAATATGCTTTTGGTTTGCTCAGGACAGAGACTGGTGTACATCGCTTAGTACGTAAATCACCCTTTGACTCTGCTGGCGGTAGACACACCAGTTTTGCCAGCATTTTTGTTTATCCTGAAATCGATGACTCGATTGAAATTGACATCAACCCTGCTGACGTACGAACAGACACCTTCCGTGCCAGTGGCGCAGGTGGCCAACACATCAACAAAACCGATTCGGCCGTTCGATTGACTCACATTCCTACAGGCATTGTTGTGCAGTGCCAAGACGGTCGCAGTCAGCACAGCAACCGCGATGTGGCTTGGAAACGTTTGCGTTCTCGTTTGTACGATTTTGAAATGCGCAAACGCATGGAGGCGCAACAAAAACTGGAAGACACCAAAACCGATGTGGGATGGGGTCACCAAATTCGCAGCTATGTGCTTGACCAAAGTCGTATCAAAGATTTGCGCACCAATGTAGAGATCAGCAATACGCAAAAAGTGCTTGATGGCGATTTGGATGCTTTTATTGAAGCCTCGCTCAAGCAAGGCGTTTAAACCCATGGTTCAGGAGAGAAGTGATGCGTGAAGGACAAGCCGTTGTGACACGGCGTGAGGACTACCAAGTTCCAGGTTTTTGGATTGATAAGGTGGACTTGATTTTCGACTTGGATGCCACCAAAACACGCGTGCTCAATACCATGACATTGCGAAGAAATCCACAAGCGCATGTGCAGGCACTGCGCTTGGATGGCGAAGACCTAAACCTCTCTCGTGTTTTACTAAATGGCGCAGGAACAAGCTTCAAGATTGACAACGATCAACTGGTGATTGAAAACATTCCGCAAGGCAATGAGGCTTTTACCTTAGAGGTTTTTACCACGTGTAACCCCAGTAAAAACACACAACTGTCTGGTCTGTATCTCAGCCAAGATTCGTTGTTTACCCAATGCGAAGCGCAGGGGTTTAGGCGCATTACGTATTTTTTAGATCGCCCCGATGTCATGGCGAGTTTCAGCGTAACACTCAGAGCAGATCCTTGCGTTTTTCCTGTTTTGCTCTCCAACGGCAATCTTGCGGAACAAGGCAAACTTGAAGACGGTCGACATTTTGCTCGTTGGATTGATCCGCATAAAAAGCCCAGCTATTTGTTTGCATTGGTTGCTGGACAACTGGTCTGTCGAGAGCAAAAAATTGTCTCTCGCAGCGGCCATGAACATCTTCTGCAAATTTATGTACGTTCAGGTGATTTAGATAAGACAGATCACGCCATGAATGCTTTGATGGCGAGCGTGGCTTGGGATGAGCATCGGTTTGGTCTGGCTTTAGACCTTGAGCGTTTCATGATCGTGGCAACCTCGGACTTCAACATGGGTGCCATGGAAAACAAAGGTCTGAATATATTCAACACGAAATATGTGCTAGCAAGTCAAGCAACTGCTACAGACCAGGATTACGCCAACATCGAAAGTGTGATTGGTCATGAATACTTCCACAACTGGAGCGGTAACCGCGTGACCTGCCGCGATTGGTTTCAATTGTCGCTCAAAGAAGGTTTGACAGTATTTCGCGATCAAGAGTTCAGTCAAGATTTGGCTGGCAGCGAATCTGCCCGTGCAGTTAAGCGTATCGAGGACGTTAGGTTATTACGCACGGTGCAATTTGCGGAAGATGCAGGCCCCATGGCCCACCCGGTTCGACCCGACACCTATATGGAGATCAACAACTTTTACACGGTCACCGTGTATGAAAAAGGTGCTGAGGTAGTTCGCATGATGCAAACCTTGGTGGGTCGAGAAGGGTTTACGAAAGGCTTGGCACTGTATTTTCAGCGCCATGATGGTCAAGCCGTTACGTGTGATGATTTTGCACAAGCCATTGCGGACGCCAACCCACAATCTGCTCTGGCCGCACACTTAAGTCAATTCAAACATTGGTACAGCCAAGCAGGCACACCTGCCCTGCATGTCCATAGCGAATACGAGCCAAGCTCACAACGCTACACACTTCACTTTAAGCAAAGCTGTAGCCCCACACCTGGCCAATTAATCAAACAACCCTTCGTCATCCCAGTGATCATTGGTCTAATTGCTCTTGATGGCACTGTTTTGCTTGATAACCAGCAAGTGGTCTTGACAGAAGAAACACAAAGTGTCGTTTTTGAGGACATCGCTCAGCAAGCAGTTCCATCACTGCTGCGCGGCTTTAGTGCACCTGTTCAATTGAGGTTCGCTTACACCGACGAAGAGTTACTGGTTTTGCTGTCCCACGACACGGATGCTTTCAACCGTTGGGAAATTGCGCAACGTCTGTTCATGCAAAAAATACTGCTTGCACTTTCCAGTGATACACCTAGCAGTCAAGCGTTATCTCAGCAGTTCATAGACAGTCTAAGGCTGTTGCTTCGCGATTCGCACTTGGATGCTGCCTTCAAAGAGTTGGTTTTGACCTTGCCCAGTGAAACCTATATTGCTGAGCAGTGCGAAGTGGTTGATCCCCAACGTATTCATTCAGTGCGCGAGCGTGTACGACTCCAACTGGCAACTGACTTGCTGCAAGACTGGTCTTGGGCTTACACACATCATGCTAGCGACAGCACCTTCCATACCAATGCACAGGCATGTGGCGCAAGAGCATTGCGCGGTCTGGCTTTGTCGTACCTGTGCTTGCACGAACAATACTGTGGTGGAGATGTTTGGGCTGCACAAGCGCACCACGATTATGTGCATGCCGACAATATGACCGACAGAATGAACGCCTTGTCCGCACTGCTCTACAACCATTTGCCGCAAGCTCCACAAGCCCTGTCCCATTTTTATACCCTGTTCAAAAACGATGAGTTGGTTATCGACAAATGGTTTGCGTTGCAAGCTTCTACCCCCGATAAAGAAGGCGAAGTCTTGTCCAGAGTTCGTCAATTGACTCAGCACGCAGATTTCAATATCAAAAATCCAAACCGCGCACGCAGTCTGCTCTCTGCTTATTGCGCTAACCCCTCGGCATTTCACCGTAACGATGCGGCAGGCTATGTTTTCTGGAGTGAACGAGTGCTTGAAATTGATGCATTCAATCCTCAAATCGCTGCCAGACTGGCCAGAGCCATGGACAGATGGCGCAAACTCAGCCAGCCTTACCAAACCGCTGCACACGAAGCCTTGCGCCGTGTAGCCGCCAAAGCCGACTTGAGTCCGGACGTACGCGAAGTCATTTCATCTGCGCTTGGGGAGTAAGTTATGACTGTTTCTTTGTCTCGCTATTTGGTAGAGCAGCAACGCGCCAAGGGTAATATCCCACCCGAGTTGCGATTGTTGCTTGAAGTGGTCGCCAGAGCCTGCAAAAGTATCAGCCATGCAGTCAACAAAGGTGCATTAGGTGGTGTTTTAGGTACCGCTCAAACAGAAAACGTGCAAGGTGAGGTACAAAAAAAACTCGACATCATTGCCAATGAAGTTCTCATTGAAGCTAATGAATGGGGCGGTCATCTGGCGGCCATGGCTTCAGAAGAAATGGACAGTATTTATGTGGTACCTAATCGCTACCCGCAAGGCGAATATTTATTACTGTTTGACCCCCTAGATGGATCAAGCAATATTGACGTCAATGTCAGCATTGGCACAATTTTCAGTGTGCTAAAAAAACCCGAAGGCAGCAGTACGGTCACCGAGGCTGATTTTTTGCAAACGGGTAGCTCCCAAGTAGCGGCAGGTTATTGTGTGTACGGTCCACAAACCACGATGGTCATGACGGTAGGTGATGGCGTGGCCATGTTCACGCTTGACCGCGAGCAAGGTTCATTTGTGCTGACACAAGAGCATCTGAGCATTCCCGCAGACACCAAAGAATTTGCCATCAACATGAGCAATATGCGTCACTGGGATGAACCGGTTAAACGCTATATCGATGGCTGCCTAGCGGGTCAAACTGGTCCCCGTGGCAAAGACTTTAATATGCGATGGGTCGCCAGCATGGTGGCCGATGTGCATCGCATACTGACCCGCGGTGGGGTCTTTATGTACCCATGGGATAAGCGAGAACCCGATAAGCCAGGAAAGCTTCGACTGATGTACGAAGCCAACCCTATGTCATGGTTGGTGGAACAAGCAGGTGGTGCAGCCACCAATGGCGTGCAACGCATCTT
Organism: Comamonadaceae bacterium; assembly: GCA_947455935.1. GTDB lineage: Bacteria > Pseudomonadota > Gammaproteobacteria > Burkholderiales > Burkholderiaceae_C > Limnohabitans. The sequence goes on along the minus strand of CANGPV010000008.1, from coordinate 11,570 downwards.
GGACATTCAACCGCAGCATTTACACCAGCGGGTAAGTGTGTTTTTAGGCTCTAAGCACGAGGTAGAGCTTGTCACTTCCCTGCATACACAAAGCTGATCTTTGGAAAGATTGTCATGGCCTCTAACCCCAGTGAATTGATACACGCCTTGGTTTTGCGAGAAATGCAAGACGGCATTGTGAGAGATGGTTTATGGGCTCAAGCCATGGCAGAGAGTGACGCTGACCCCATCAAGGCCAAGGCAAAGTACATCCACTTGCGTGCGGCAAGCATGCAAACAGAAACACAAAATTTACTGCTTAAACAAATTCAAACCGGCATCAAGCAAGATGCTTTCAAACCCAAAGATTTTTTATCTGCTTTGGATATAAAGAAAAACAAACCTTAGCTTGTCTGCCCTAATTGCTTGAGCCGTGCAGGCTCCACAATTTCAATCCAATAGCCATCTGGGTCCTTGATGAAAGCCACATCTTTCATCTTGCCTTGCTCGGGCCGCTTGACATAGGTCACCTGGTTGTCGTCAAACCACTTCACGGCTGCATCCAAGTCGGGGACTGAAAAGCAAATATGTCCAAACCCTTGAGGCTGCGCATTGCCATCGTGGTACTTGAATTCAGGGTCGCTTTCCGAACCCCAGTTATGGGTTAATTCCAAAATACCGCTTTGCGAAAATGTCCACGCTGTTCGCTCGCCTTGGTCAGAAGGTGCGCCTTGGGCGAGTTCCGCTACCGCTAAAAAATACAAAGAAAACTTCATTTCTGGGAAGTCAAGTTTGCGCAGCACCCGCATACCCATGATGCGACTGTAGAAATCCAATGAAACAGCAGGATCCTTTACCCGCAGCATGGAATGGTTAAGCACAAATCGTTGGGAAGCAACAGGCGGTTTATCGCAAACGCCTGGATATGTTTCGGAAGAAAAAGTCATGTCTAACAAATGTGATTCAAGATTTAACAGCGATCAGACCACCGCTAGCGGTTCGTGCAATGGGTGCACTGTGGTCAGTCGCTTGTTGCTTCTTTTCTTGCGAAATGAGGCAACGGCGCAAATAGCGCAAACTGGTGACACGTAAAAACGAGGCGAAGTTGGACACCTCGCCTCGGTGTTCCAAAATTTCATCGTGTAGGGTGCAGATGAGGGCATTGGTGGTGCAGCCCTCATCCTCGGCCATTTCGGCCAATACATCCCACACGGTGTTTTCAAGCCGAATACTGGTGAGCATCCCGCGAATGCGAACCGAGCGGGTACGTTGCTCGTACAAAATCGGATCAGCTTTGACGAAATACTCACACATCATCTGGCTCCTTCAACTTGAAAACCAGTTTATCAAATGGCTTTTTCAGTCATTTGCTTGGCAATGTAGTCAGCTTGGCGAATCGCTAAGGACACAATGGTCAAAGTTGGGTTCTCAGCACCGCCGGTGGTGAACTGAGAACCGTCACTGATGAACAAATTGGCAATATCGTGTGTTTGACCCCATTTGTTGGCAACGCCATCACTGGCCTTGGCACTCATTCGGCAACTACCCAAATTATGGGTTGATGGGTATGGCGGTGTGCGGTAGGTTTTGATGGCACCTGCGGCTTGGTAAATCCGCTCGCCTTGGGTGAACGCATGGTTGCGCATGACGATGTCATTCTCATGGTCATCGAAATGCACATTGGCCACGGGGCTGCCCCACTTGTCTTTCACATTGGTGTTCAAAGTGATGCGGTTAGTTTCGCGAGGCATGTCTTCACCCACCAACCACATGCCAGCCAAGTTGGTGTAGTGGTCCATCCACCATGCGTAGTCTGCACCCCAAGCGCCTGGATCTAAGAATGCGGGCATGAACGCCAAGCCCAAGGACAGGGTTTCCATTTCATAGCCACCCACAAAACCACGTTTGGGGTTGAAAGCTGATTCATCACGCACGATGCCAGCCATGGTGGTGCCACGGTACATATGCACAGGGTCTTTGAATGCAGCGTAGACAGACCCAGTCATATGGCGCATGTAATTGCGACCAACTTGACCTGAAGAGTTTGCCAAGCCGTCTTTGAACATGCTGGAGGCTGATAACAACAGCAAACGTGGTGTTTCAATGGAGTTACCCGCCACGCACACCACGCGGGCTTTTTGACGCTGCTCTTTACCGTCTTTGTCAAAGTACACCACGCCTGACACCAAACCTCTGTCGTTGTGCTCAATGCGCGTGACATGGGACTCAGGGCGTAGATCAAGGTTGCCTGTAGCTTCGGCTTTGGGAATTTCGGTATAGAGGGTGGACCACTTGGCACCACTCTTACAACCTTGGAAACAAAAACCCAGTTGCATACAGCGACCACGTCCATCGCGCGGTTGGCTGTTGATAGCCATATTGCCAGTGTGCACTTCTTTGTAGCCTAATTTTTTTGCACCTGCATGCAAGACCTTGAAGTTATTGTTGCCGGGCAAACCAGGAATACCGTTGGTACGGGTTACACCCATTTTGTTTTCAGCTTTAGCGTAATAGGGCTCCATCTCGGACAACGTGATGGGCCAGTCGAGCAAATTGGCACCTTTGATGTCGCCGTACACAGTTTTGGCGCGGAACTCGTGTTCTTGAAAACGCAATGAGGCACCTGCCCAGTGGGTAGTGGAGCCACCTACGGTTTTGCAAATCCATGCGGGCAAGCCGGAAAAGTCTTTGGCTACACGCCATGTACCCGAGGTGGTGCGGGGGTCTAACCAAGCCAATTGGCTAAACGACTTCCATTCGTCGTTGACGAATGATTGGGGTGACTGACGTGCGCCCGCTTCGAGCACCACCACTTTGATCCCTTTTTGACACAGTTCGTTGGCCAAGGTGCCACCACCTGCGCCAGAACCAATGATGACGACTGCACTGTCGTCGTTGAATGCGATAGAAGCCATGTTGATCTCCAGAATATGTTTAGGTGTTTTGTTCGATTAGCCCATGTAAGGGGGTGGACTGGCTTCTTTAGAAGGCGCCGGTAACCATTTGAGGTCTTGGAATCCGCGTGTGATGTAACCGCCTTTTTCCCAAGCAGAGCCGGGGTAGCCAAATGCTGCGAAAGCCATGTCGTTGTTGTAGACCGAAGTGACACATTGACCTCTCACTGCACCAAAGAAGGCTGAGCCCTCCATGCCTTTAACGATGGCAAGTTGTTTGTCAGCTTTGGCCTTGGCAAAGTTACCTCCAGCCAGGGCATTGAGGTTGCTGATGCCTTCACGCAGCATGTTGGCCGTGCCAGCGTCACCCGAGGCTGAACCGTCAAGATCTTTGGCCAAAATCGCGTAAACCGCATCGGGTAATTTTTTATGGGGATACAACACACGGCCCATGGCCATGAGGGTTTCGCCCTCGGCTTTGGACAAAGTTTTGAGCTCAACAGCCCAAACCGTGGAAGGCGCTAAGCCAGCCAGTACCGATCCGGCCGCCAGCGTGCCCATCAAAATGCCAGAGCCTTTGAGGAATTCACGTCGGGCCAATGGCAGATTTTGCTTGGGGACAATGCCGCTTTCTTCGCAGTCGCCGAACTCGGACGCAACAGTTGAAATAGGTATGGTTCGCATGGATGTCTCCTTTATGTTCTTAACGAATAACCGAATGCAGTATTTCACCTGCACTGAAAAAAAGGTGGTATCTCCTTAAACACAAGGAAAACCCTCATTCATCTTTTAAAATGAAATCTATTTCTTCGGTATTTACCCTAGACAGGGTGGTGTACTTCTCAGATTGTTGACACAATGACCCAAGGGCGTTTTACACATATTTGTACTGCCCACTTTCTGCGAACGGAGTTGTTATGAACTTGAATGTTTCGCACCGCCTACTACCTCGTCTGAAATTCCAGATAAAAGGTCTGTCATGGCTTACCTTGTCCATGGGAAGAAGTGAGACTGCGACGTCCAGAACCTCCTCTGCGGCCAACGACGCCAAAGGTTCTGTTGAACAATGCAAGACATCGTTGTTATCGGTGATTGAGTCGCAAATCATTCCGCGTCTGCTTGATGCGCACCAAAGCCCTGACACTGCACTGTGGGAAACATTGCCAGTAGCCCAAGAGGTACTTGCTACAGAGCAGGATATGTTGGACTTTGCGCAAGCCTGTTTGCATACCGATGCGCAAGCTGTTTTTGCTAACTTAGATGATTTGCGCGCCAAAGGTCTGACGCAACAAACCATTTTTTTGGACATCATCACACCAGCAGCCCGTCACTTAGGTGATTTATGGCATCAAGACAAATTGGATTTCACCTGGGTAGCACAAGGTCTTTTGCGTATGCACCACGCTATGCGACACCTTGGCTATGAAAACCAAGGTGGTCCGCAGGTCGCAGGGGATGCACGGCGAATCATGCTCGCATCAGCACCTGGCTCTCAACATATCTTGGGTTTGGCCATGGTGTCCGAATTTTTCCGTGCTGAGGGTTGGCAGGTGGTGGTGGAAATTTCCACCACAGAAAAAGCCTTGCTTCACGCCGTTTCGCACGAGTGGTTTGATGTGGTGGGTTTATCCATTGGCTTGGTAGAGCAGTTGCCACATATTCCCGCTTTGATTGCCAGCTTGAAGCAAGCTTCTCGCAACCCTAACACCCGCGTGATTCTGGGTGGCCCTGCACTTCTTGATGCCGATAACCATGCCAAAGTCGGGCAAGCCGATGGTATTTCAGTCAGTGCGCTTGAAGCAGTAAAATTGGCGGGAGATTTACTGAAAAACAGGTAAGCAGTACCCCCTTATGGCTTCTAAAGAACCGCCACTCATACGCAGCTCCAAAGCCTTTTCAGTTGAAATTCCTGAAGGCTCCACCAGCGCAAAAGCCAGACGCAGCGACGTAGTGGCGGGTTTGATGGATGAAACATCATCTAAAGAACCCCATTTTGAAGAGGCAACCCAACTTGCCCCACGAAACCATCACGAAGACACTGAGTCTCACGACGGGAGCTCCTCATTTAGCCATGACGATGAATCCCAAGACCAATTTGCGTCTGGAGAATCAGATCAACTCAAGGATCATCTCATCGGCGTAGCGAACGAGGCCATCAAGGACCACGTGGTAGGCGTGGCAAACGATCATTTAGAAAATCACGTGATAGGCGTTGTGAATGACGCTTTAGAAGATCATGTGGTGGGTATCGCTCAAGAGGGTCTTCATGATGTCTACGCAGCACTGCCCGATGCTGCCATTGAAGATCACCACCTTGCTATCGCCAGCGCAGCCACGGAAGCTAACCACAATATTGGTATTGCCAAAGAAGCTATTTCCGACCATTTAGCAGCTGTTGCCAAAGAAGGTATTGAAGACCATATTGCAGCAACTTCCAATGAAGCGGTGGAGGACCATGTTGCCTCTATTCCCAATGAAGCGGTTAAAGACCATATCGTTGGATTACCGCAAGATAGTCTGACAGACAACCATGCAACGCTGCCTGATGAGGCCATCGAAGTTCATCACGAGCCCATCGTTGAACCCGAAGCGCCCATTCCGCTTTTCGTCAGTGCCGATGACGATTTCCCGGATGACCATATGGAGATTGAGTATCCACCCGAGGTCGATCCCAATGTGCAGGCTTTGGACGATGGGGCTGTGGTTGATCACATCGTTTCATTGCCAGAAGAGAGCCGAAGTCTGGCTGATTCACATTTGGCACAAGTTGCGCAACATACGTCTGCTTCATCTCAGCCCAAGTTAGCGGCTCAGCACTTACCCAGCAAGCCCAAAGCACCGGTTCCCCTCACACCCGATATGTTGAAAAAACACGAAGAAGAGATTGCAGCTAAAAAGCTGCGCATGGAAGAGTTTCACGGCAGGGTTGATGCTATTCGTCAAACTGTCAGCAGCATCAATGCAAAGTTGGATCAAATTGCTCCGCACGAAGGCAAACCTTCCGGTCATTGAACTTGGTAACTGGCCCACACCTTGTCAATACGACGGCCATCCAAATCGACCACCTCAAAACGCCAGCCCATGGTGTGACAAGCCTCTCCGACTTGGGGTAATCGACCCGAAATAGCCAATATCAACCCCGCCAAAGTGTTGTAGATCGCCTCGTCTTCTTGAGGCAGCGTTTTGATGTTCAAGCGCGACTTCAGTTCTTGCACAGGCATCATGCCGTCGAGTAACCAACTACCATCTTCACGTTGAACAGCCCAGGCTTCATCTTGAGGATTGGTTTGCACCAATTCACCAGTGATAGCTTCAAGTAAATCGCGTGGTGTCATCAAGCCTTGCACCACGCCGTATTCATCCACGACAAAAACCATGCGACCGCCTGCGCTTGGGTTGGTTGCATCAGGGCTGTGGTGAGGGTGACGAAACTGCGACAGCATGTCCAATCCACTGAGTGTTTCAGGTACAAACACCGCAGGCTCCATCCATTGGGTAATAGGCTCAAGCGATGTTCGGTTGTGCAACAAACTGGCCATGCTGATCACGCCCAAAATATCATCTAAACCGTCGCGACATACCGGATACCACGAATGCGTTTGAAGCTCTGACAGTGTGGCTACCGCCTGCTGGGTAGTGAGTAAGCTGTTGAGCCACACAATATCTGTGCGTGGCACCATGATAGAAGGTAACTCTCTTTCATCCAGATGGAATACGTTTTTCACCATCTGATGCTCATGATGTTCTATCAAGCCTGCATCCACACCTTCGACCAAACTGGCACGAATTTCTTCCTCTGTCACCTGACGCTGATGATCAGCATCAATCCGCAGCAAACGCAAAATCAGCGCTGTGGTGTTGGACAACAGGTGCACCAAGGGTCTGGCCATCATGGCTATGGTCAACATCATGGGCGCCGTCCACCTTGCCACGGTTTCCGGAAAGAGTTGCCCAATGCGCTTAGGGACCAATTCACCCAACAAGATGGTGTTTAAGGTGATGAGGGTGACTACCAAGGTGGTAGCCAAAATGCCTGCAACCGGCGCCAACACAGGCCAAGTAGATAACCAAACGGACAATGTCTTACTGAAAGCGGCCTCACCTATGATGCCGTTGATCACACCTAAAGTGGTGATACCGATTTGAATAGTGGATAAAAATTCGGTAGGACGCGTCTGCAAAACCAAGGCGGCTTTTGCACCATACGCACCTGCGGCCTCTAGCTCAGACAGCAAAGTTTTTCGACTGGATGCGAGCGCCATTTCCGACATAGCAAAGACTGCATTCAGCAATGTCAAAACAATGATCAGCAATACATCCATGGTTTCAGGTCATTACGTACATGTTGGGGGGTAGAGGGCCGGAAAATCTAAGACAATCATGCCATGGCACTTTACTTGATAGGCGATATCCAAGGTTGCGACAGCGCTTTGGCGCAATGGCTGAGCAAAGTCAGCTTCTCTCCCAGTCGCGACACAATCTTTTTGCTGGGTGATTTGATCAACCGGGGTCCAGACAACCTGGGAGTTTTGCGACGACTGCAAGGTTTGGGCAGCAGTGCTCGCTGTTTGTTGGGCAATCACGATTTGCACACGCTGGCTATACATTTGGGGGGTCAGGCCCTTAAAACCGGGGATACGGTTAACGATATTTTGCAGGCTCCTGATCGCTACGACTTGATGGAATGGCTCAGACATCAGCACATGGCCATGCAGGTTGAAAATGTACTGATGGTTCACGCAGGCGTTTTGCCGCAATGGGATATATCGCAAACACTTGCACTTGCGGGAGAAGTTGAAACAGTGATGCGCGGCGCTGGTTGGCAAGATTTTATTGCGCAGATGTATGGCAACTTGCCTGCAAGCTGGGACGACACGCTTGAGGGTATTCCTAGATTGCGGGTGATTGTGAATGCCCTGACCCGTTTGCGCTTTTGTACGGCTCTTGGTGAGATGGAGTTTAAACATCACTTTGATACTTCTCAAGCGCCGTCGGGATATATGCCTTGGTTCGATGTCCCCAACCGCGCCACAAAGGGTAACTGCATCGCTTTTGGTCATTGGTCTACCCTCTCACCTTTGAACCGAACAGATGTCATTGAATTAGATACAGGATGCTTATGGGGCGGGTGTTTAAGTGGCATAGAGTTAAATGCCAAGGGTCCAGGCCTGCATCAGCGCCATCACATAGACTGCGCAGCTTTGGCATCAACCAGCAGATGATGACAACGTGATCGCATCACGAGGTGGTTTTAAACAGCGCCGCCACTTTGCGTTTGGGTTTGATATTGGATGAAATCGCGCTGCGGGCAGGTGCAGATACATCCCGCGTTGCGTTGTCGTTTTGCGCACTCGCAGATGCCTGAACACTGGGCTCATAAGGCTTATCAAAAAACGGATCCGCAGGTGGCTTGGCAGGGGCATAGCGACTACGCTGCGACCCCGCACGCTCTGAGCGCTCTTCATGGTCGCGACGTGGGCGATGGTCATCGTCGTCAGAGCGAGATCGGCGAGGCGCTGAGCGCTCCTCATCTACCTCCAACACTGTGAAATCGATTTTTTGCTTGGTGAGCTTTTCAATATCGGCAACTAAGCGGAGATCGGAAGCAGAAGCAAAGCTGACCGCCAAGCCCTCTGCTCCAGCACGTCCCGTGCGGCCAATGCGGTGAATATAGTCTTCGGCGTTGAAAGGAACATCGAAATTGAACACGGCAGGTACGTCTTTGATGTCTAAGCCACGAGCTGCCACATCAGTACACACCAGCAAATCAACTTCGCCTTTTTTGAAGGCTTCCAAAGCTTTCAGACGCTCATCCTGACTTTTATCGCCATGCAAGGCTGCGGTTCGCAAACCGTCTTTTTCCAAAGACCTCGCTAGTCGGGCACAGCCCAGTTTGCTGTTGACAAACACAAAGGCTTGGGAAATGTCTTTTTGCTTCAAGATCTGCTTCAAAGCCCTGCGCTTGTCATCTTCATGGATGTTGAAGAAGAGTTGCGTAACGGTAGACGCTGTTTGGTTGGGTCTGGCCACTTCAATGGTGACTGGATTTTGCAAATAACTATTGGCCAAGCGTTTGATCTCGGGAGAAAACGTGGCCGAGAACAACAAGGTGGTGCGTTGCTTGGGCAAGTAACTCAGGATGCGTTGCAGATCAGGCAAAAAACCAATGTCTAACATGCGGTCGGCTTCATCGAGCACCACATACTCCACTTGGTTCAACACAGCAGTTTTCGCTTCGATGTGGTCTAACAACCTGCCAGGGGTTGCCACCAAAACTTCAACGCCACGTTTGAGCTCTGCAGTTTGTGGTTTCATGTCCATGCCACCAAATACCACCGCACAACGCAGCTGGGTGTATTTGGCGTAGAGCTTGACTTGCTGTGCCACTTGATCGGCCAATTCACGGGTGGGCAGCAAAACCAAGGCTCGCACAGGATGACGTGCTGGGGAGGTAGAGCTGTTTTCGTGTTTGATCATGCGCTGCAACAAAGGCAGCGAGAAAGCGGCGGTTTTGCCCGTGCCGGTTTGTGCGGCACCCATGACATCTTGTCCAGAAAGCACCACCGGTATGGCTTGTGCTTGTATAGGCGTCATGGATTCGTAGCCCATTTCGGCGACGGCTTTGGCCAAATGGGGATCTAACTGCAGTTGCGAGAATGAATTCATATAGAACGTGATTGTCGCACTGTGCGCTACCCTACCCGAAACGCCCAATTACAGGGTTTTCAGGTCTTGGGTAAGGTCACACCCACTTGCCCTTGGTACTTACCGCCACGGTCTTTGTAGCTGGTTTCGCACTCTTCGTCACTCTCGAAAAAAAGCACCTGGGCGCAGCCTTCGCCAGCGTAGATTTTGGCAGGCAAAGGTGTGGTGTTGCTGAACTCCAGGGTCACATAGCCCTCCCACTCGGGCTCGAAAGGTGTCACATTCACAATGATGCCGCAGCGGGCGTAGGTGCTTTTGCCCAAGCAGATAGTGAGCACATTGCGTGGTATGCGGAAGTATTCAAGCGTACGTGCCAAGGCAAAGCTGTTAGGGGGAATGATGCAAACATCAGACTCGATATCAACGAAACTTTTGGGGTCGAAGTTCTTGGGGTCGACCACGGTGCTGTAGATGTTAGTGAACACCTTGAATTCGGGTGCGCAGCGGATGTCATAGCCATAGCTGCTGGTGCCATAACTGACGATTTTTTGACCGGCAGCATCTTGGCGAATTTGTCCTGGCTCGAAGGGCTCGATCATGCCGTGCTGCTCTGCCATGCGTCGAATCCATTTGTCGCTTTTGATGCTCATGCCTGTACCCTTGAACGATTTATCTCATTGTAAGAGTCATGTTGGCAATGCTCTAGGGGAGTTGTCCTTGCACCCCTTGAACCAAAAAGTGCATGTTCAAAATTTCTTTATCGCTTAAAGACTGGCCGCGTGCCAATACCACTTGGTCTTGGTTATCCAAAATTGGGCCCGCAAACGGTTGCAAACTGCCGCGCCCAATAGCGCGCTGCAAGCGCATCAATTCGGATTGGACCCGCATGGGCAACTTAGGACCAAAGTCACCCACTTTGATCATTTTTTCCCGCACCCCGCCCCATACATTGCCACTTTCCCAGGTACCTTGGATAACTTCAGCTGCCCTTTGGCTGTAGTAGTCACCCCAGTGGTGAGTAATAGCCAGTAGCTGTGCTTGCGGCGCAATATGGCGCATATCAGAGTGATAGGCAATGGCCATCTTGCCCCGCTCTTGGGCGGCGACCATCACCGCTTCTGATGCGGTATGAAAAGACAGCACATCGGCTTTTTGATTCATCAGCGTCATGGCTGCTTCACGTTCGCGTGCCGGATCAAACCAACTGTTCAACCATATCAGTTTGACTTGCGCCTGAGGGTTGACTGAGCGCATACCCAATGCAAATGCGTTAATGCCTTGAATGACCTCGGGAATTGGAAAGCCAGCAACATAGCCCGCAATGCCCGTTTTGCTGACACGGCCTGCTGCAATGCCAGCCAAAAATCGACCTTCGTAATAACGGGCATTGGCTGCAGACACATTGGGAGCTGTTTTATAGCCAGTGATGGACTCGAACTTCACATTCGGAAAATCCGCTGCCACCTTCATGGTGGGCTCCATGTAACCAAAGCTGGGCGTGAAAATCAAACCGGCACCCTGTTGGGCCATGTCACGAATGACACGTTCAGCGTCCGCACCCTCAGCCACGTTTTCCACAAACACGGTTTGTACTTTGCGACCGTTTTTGTTGAGCTTGTCCTCCATGGCCAAGCGGCCTAACTCATGCTGATGCACCCATCCACTGGGCAGACGGGGTGTGACGTAGACGAAACCTACTTTCAGCGGTGAGGTGGAAGGCTTGTCTGCCTGAGCAAAGGCTGACGGGATAGACACAGCAAACGCAATCAGCGCAGCAATGAGGTTTTTATACATGGTGTTCCTCGACATGGCTCAGATGAGCGGGGTTTCAAAAAAAACGCCCCGTGAGGGGCGTTTTGACGAGATTGATGGCGGAGTGGACGGGACTCGAACCCGCGACCCCCGGCGTGACAGGCCGGTATTCTAACCAACTGAACTACCACTCCTGGTAGATAGCTTCGTTTCAGCGTGAGCTAAAACCAAGTGCTACAAACTTGGCGACCCTACGGGGATTCGAACCCCGGTACTCACCGTGAAAGGGTGATGTCCTAG
>CANGPV010000007.1 GCA_947455935.1 Comamonadaceae bacterium | reverse complement strand
CATCAAGTTGTTACCCAAGGGCTTCAAACCACTTGGATTGATGAACTTGGCGATCTGAATTTGACCCAAGACCTGTTGACCCCCGCCTGCTACGAGTTCAACCGAGACGGTGCCGTCGCGGCCAATCGTCAAAGCCGAAGCGTTGTTGGGAATAGTGATATTGGGTTCTAGCAAAAAACCGGTAGAAGTAACTAATTGTCCGGTTCCCGACAGTTTAAAAGCACCATCGCGGCTATAGGCCACGGTACCGTCTTGTTGCTGGATTTGGAAAAAACCGTCACCCATGATGGCCACATCCAAAGGGTTTTGGCTGTTGATCAAATTGCCTTGGATATGCAGTTTTTCTGTGGCCACGACCTTGGTACCCGTGCCCAGCATCAAGCCGGTAGGGGACTGGGTGTTGGCCGTGCTTTGTCCACCCGCTTGGCGGATGTTTTGGTAGAGCAAGTCTTCAAATACCGCGCGGTCACGCTTAAAACCCGTCGTGGAAACGTTGGATAAGTTATTCGAGATGACGTTCATGCGCGTTTGCTGCGCGTCCAAGCCGGTCTTGGAAACCCATAATGCTGCATCCATCGCTTAACCCCTGTTCTTCAAAAAATCAGCGCCTTGGCGCCTGTCATCAGCTAGACAGCTTGAGCATGGAAGAACCGGACTGGTCGTTTTCGTGGCTGGCTTTCACCATACGGACCTGCTGTTCAAACATGCGCGACTGCTCAATCAGTTTGACCATGGCCTCGGTGGGGCTGACATTGCTGCCCTCGAGAGCCTGTGTCGTTAATGACGGCTTCACAGGACCTGAAGCAAAATCCGCGCCTGACGGTTTATCGTGCGCCCGAAACAGGCCATCTTCTCGGCGGGTCAAGGGGGTTTTGCTGGCATCCCTCAGCAAAAGCTGGCCAATTTGGGTCTCAGCCTGAATTCCGGGCTGGTTGGGATCATGGATATACACACCGCCGTCTTGGGTGATGGTCGCCTTAAAGCCCGGGGGAACGGTAATCGGTGACTGGTTATCCCCCATGACCGGATGACCATTGCCGGTTTGCAGCACGCCGTTGATATTGAGTTGCAAGTCGCCACGGCGGGTAAAGGCCATTTCACCGTTGGGTGCTTGCACGCCCAAGACGGTTTGGTCATTCATCAAAATATCCAAGTCGCGGCCGGTTGCCATCAAGGGGCCAGGGGCCAATTTGATGAAGTCCATGTGCTGGGCTTGGGGTTGGTAGTTAGAGTCAAAGCCCTCGCCTTCGGCTTTAAATGCCTTGAGCGAGACTTCGTAGGAACGCTTAAAGCCCGTCGTCGTCATGTTGGCCATTTCATTGGCCAAGGCCTGACGAGCCAAACGCATTTCAGTGATTGCAGCAGAGGCGTTAAAGGCTAAGCGATCCATGTCGATTCTCTAAGGAGGGGCTTTACGCTCTGATTTGAATAATAGATTGGGTCAGCGTGGTGCTGGTCTCAATCGCCTTGGCATTGGCCTGGAAGTTACGCTGTTCGGTGATCAAGTCCACCAACTCTTGCGTCAAGTCCACGTTGGCACGCTCAGTCGCGCCCGAACGTACAGTTCCAAAACCTGCAGAACCGGCCTCACCGTACTTAGGTGTGCCAGAGGATGCTGATTTGTAGTAACTGGTGTCACCAATCTGGCGCAAACCTGTGGGGTTGGTGAAGTTCACCAACACCACCTTGCCCAGCGATTTTTGCGAGCCGTTGGAGTAAGAAGCGTTCACCAAGCCATCGTCACCGAGTGACAAGCCCACCAAATCACCTTCGGGTGCACCGTCTTGCGACTGTGACAACACCGCATAGGGCGAGGAGAACTGGGTTGACTTGGAGTAGTTGATGTTGATGGTCAAAGCACCCTTACCGTCTGGCAGGTACACCGTGTCCAACTGCGAACCTTGTTTGGGTGACACCAAGTTACCGCCGGTGTCAAAGGTCAGTTCGCCTTTTTCTAAGAAGATGGGTGACCATTCAGGTAAGGATTTAAAGCCATCAGGGCTGAAAGTTTCTTTGCCGAATTCGTCGATGTACTGTGCCACCGCCACGCCGTTAACCACTTGGGTGTATTGCGTGGGTTTAATCCAAGTGGATGTGGCACCACGACCACCGTCCACGTTGGCCAAGCCCCACTGGCTGTCGCCCGACACCTTGATAAAGGAGTTGGTAGTTGCTGTGCCTGTAGTGAACTTTAAGCTGTTGGTGGCAGTGTCATAAGAGACTTTCACACCTGAAACCGTGGAACCTGTCAAACCATTTTGGTCAGGCGGGCCTGCTAAGCGGTTGATACCGTTTTGCAGCGCCAATACAAAGCTGTCAATCGTGTAGGTATCTTTGGGTTCTAGATACACAGTACCTTTAACGTCGTCGACCGAGACGACGAATTTGTTATTCGTCAAGTTAACGCTGAAGTTGTTGTTGGCGTTGATACCTAAAGGTGAACCTGTCATCACCGCAGGCTGAGAAGCAATACCACGCACCGCTGTGGAAGAGGTTTTTACTTCATAGTTGCCATCCGACAGCATGCCAAAGTGATCCGAGGCATAGGTGCTGGGATTGGTGATTTGGATGCTTGAAGTGTCCCCTGTGGTGCCTGACTTGAACACAAATTTTTCATTCACCGTGTCGTACTCCACCTTCATGCCATAGCGTTGCAACTTGAGCGGACGGATGTAGTTGTTGGTGATGGCCGGTGCACCCGAGGTGCTCAAAGCATCACTGCCTGAATCTTGTGTCACGGGTGAGGTGATACCGAGCTGGTTATTGATGCCCGACAAAGCCACGGTGATTCCGGAACCCAAAGGCGGTGTGAAACTGAACTTCTGGGACACGGGGTCGTAGGACGCGGTCACCGAATTACCCAAAGGCGGAATGCTGAATGTTTTAGCGCCTACCGACACCGCAGCGCCGGCTTTGGGAATCAAGGTGAGTCCTGTGATGTCTGCACCACCCGCATCAGTGATCTTCAGGTCTTTACCATTGACCACGGACACGCTAACTTTGGTTATGCGTGTGTCGTCATACAGATTGGCATCGCTGGCCTTCAAGGCTGCGCGAATTTTGGCTTGCAAAGCCACAGCCAAATCGGTGATGGGCGAGCTGCTCAAGGTCAACTTGTCAATGGTGATGTAAGTGCCAGCTGTGGAAGGAAACGTCTTGCCACCCAAGGTGAAGTTGAACGACTGAAATTCATCGCCCACCGCTTTGGTTGACTGTGGGAAGCTGACGTTAGAAAGTGTCAATGAGCCACCTGCCGTCACAGCGCCACCCGAATCCAAGGTAGGTGCAACGATATTGACCGAGCTGCCTTTGGTTAGCAACTTACCAAAGTTGAGGTCAGCGGTATTCAAATTCATGGAAAGATTGGAAATATAAGTAGCGCTGTTGGGGCCTGTTTCCAAAGTAAAGCTATTGGTGTCGCCCTTCCATGCCAAGGTCAAGGGATCCGAAGCTGCACGCGACACCGTGGGGTAAACACCTGCCACGGGGTTGCCCGACAAATTGGTCCACCCTGTTAAAGCATTCGCCTGATCTTCCATATATTTCGCCAAGGCCTTGAGCTGGTCGGGACCATTCACAGGATCATTGGGATTGAATTTGGCCAGCTTGGGCGAGGGTTGCACCAAGGCATCCAACGCCAAGATATTGGAAAACGAAATGGTTTTGGTCAACTTTGAACCATCTGGCGTTGTCAAATTGACTGTGAAGTCCTTGAAATGCGTGAGGAGGTTTTCATTGCCAAATGGTGCGTCAGCAAAAGCCACATTGTCCAAAGCCAAAGCCGATCCTGCGGGAGTTCCTTGGATGGGTGTTAAGGGCGTGGCCGCGCTTGTGACGTTAAATTGTGTGATTTGATGGCCAGTGCCATCGGTGATGGTGAAACCTGCCCCAGTGACTTTCACATCGACCAAATCGGTATGAAATTTGGACCAACCCGCCAGGCCGAGTTCGGTTTGAATACCGCTCTTCAATTCTTTGGCAAAGCTGTCCAAGCTGGTTGAATCCATTTTGGAAATATCTAAATTGGTGATTTGGGTAGCACCAATTTTCATATTGAGCTTGGTGTATGTACCTGCAACACCCGCAGCGATGGTGCCCGATTTGAAGGCGCTGTTCACAGTCACGGGCGAGCCCGAGCTGACCGTGGTCAGGTTCAGGCCTGAAACTTCAGTTCCATCGCCATTCGTCAAGCGAATTTCATTGCCATTTTGGACATTCACCGTGACATTAGCAGCCGCGTCTGAGCTGTAACCAAAACGTGAAACCAGATCCGCTTGGATGCGGTCTTGCATATTGGAGACCAAATCTTCCATGGGCTTGGTGCTCAGCGGGTTTTTTAAAGTGAGTTCACCCGACACAGTGACAGCATTGAGACCTGTACCCAGTGTGAAGCTATAGCCCTTGAATTCACTGGCGGTGGGCGTGGAACTGAATGCAACATTCGACAACACATCGCTGCTGCCATTGAGCTGGTTATTGATCTTGGTCACCACCTGCTCATACGTCATGTCGGTCGAATCCAACTGAATGGTTCGGTTCTCAGTCAGCTGACCATCGGCATTGGTGGCGGAAATAGAGAAGTTTTGTTGGCCTGCAAAGTTGAAGAAACGCTCATCACCAAATTTTCGGTTGATGACGTTGGTTAATTCTTTGGCAATCTCAGTCCCTGACAAAGTCAAGTTTTTACCCGCTAAGTTGTCCAGACCGATTTGCACTGGCATCCCCGAACCATCGACATCCATGCTGAACAAATTGTTCAGTTGGCTCGATTGCAAGTTCTTGAAGTTGATCCCTTCCAAAGTACTCAAGTGAGGTGCCAAACCGCCTGTGACGGTGGCAGGTTCGGAAGAACGCTTGTCGGTGAGTTGGTTAAGTGAGAATTTTTGGGTTTTAGAGTTCACCAACAAATCGCCCACTTCGCTTTCGGGTTTGAGTTGGCCGTATTTGTTGACATACATTTTTTCGCCGGTGGTCGCATCGGTTGCTTGTTGCAAGGCAGCCGCAACCAGCGTGTCACCCACATACACATAGGTTTGCCATTTGTTGTTGGGGTCAGCTTGGCTGGCGTTTTGTGTTTTGGCGTAATAGACCGTGGCCAAGTAACCGTTACCACCCTTGTCATACACCGTCAACGCGGTGCTCTTGTTGTAAGTAGAAGGGTCATTGCGGCTGAAGGCCTTGGTGACCACCTGCGCATCGGCAGGAAAGTTCAAACCCAGTTGCACCAACGATGTTTCTTTGGCCATACCGGTGGTTTTTTGCGGAATGGTCAACACATTCATATCGCTCAAATTGGCTTTACCGGTCGAGTCAACTGACGCCGCCATCAAACGCTGGCCTGCAGAGTTCACCACGTTGTACTGATCGTTCATCATGAACGAGCCGTTACGCGTAAAGATGTCCTGAAATCCGTCAGCAGATTTCAATGGGAAGAAACCGTCACCAGAAATGGCCAAGTCCAAGGTATTGGACGAGAAGTTCATATTGCCCTGACCAAACTCTTGGGTGACGCGCTTCAATGACACACCTTGACCGACCGCGGAGGTGGCTTTTTGCAAAGGCGATGTCGCAAAAATGTCGCCGAAGTCGGCGCGACTGCGCTTGAAACCCACGGTACTCGCGTTGGCAATGTTGTTGGATGTCACGCCCAACTGTGCAGTGGCTGCATTCAAACCGGTGAGTGAGGTAAAAAAGGACATGGTTCAGATACTCCGTGTGAGGATGTGCTTGAGATTTAGTAAGCGATTTGTTTAACGTCTGCCAAGCTGACGCTTTTGCCACCGTCAACTTCGAGCAGCCAGGTGTTGTCACCGGTTCCTGCATTGCTAACGCTGCGCACTGTGGACAACATATTGACCACGGGTTGCAAGGCCTTACCTTGCGAACTGGCCAGCACTTGCATGGTGTAGCTGCCATCGGGCATGGAGGCGCCGCTGTCGCTCATGCCGTCCCAGGCCAACTTCATCGAGCCTGAGGGCTGTGCACCAAAAATGGTTTTACGAACTACTTGACCTTTGCTGTCAAATACCTGCAGTTGCACACCGTCAGCGCCGTTGGGCAAATCCACACTGGCTTGCACCGGCTGGCCACCCAACAACATGGCAGGTGCATTGGGCACTGCCACTTTGCGACCAATCATGGAAGCGCCAGCGAGCATCTTGTCGCCTTGCATGCTTTGCACCATGCTCTCCAAACTGGTTTTCATGGAGGTCGTGGCTTCCAATTGCGAGAACTGCGCCAATTGCGCCACAAAGGCCTCGTTCTTCACGGGGTCCAAGGGGTTTTGGTTTTTCAGCTGGGTGGTGAACAAGGTCAAAAATGCACCTTGGTCCATAGCGCCTGAGGTGCTACCTGTTCCCTTGGTTTTATTTTTCGCAACGTAATCTTCATAGCTGACGATGCCGCTGGGCAAAGGGGCTTTGGAGGTGGCAGTGGTGGTCATATCAGGCTTTCAGAAAATCAAGATTTGGTGATGTCGAGCGTGCGCATCATGAGTTGCTTGGCGGTATTGACCACCTCGACGTTGTTTTGATAGGACCGCGAAGCAGCCATCATTTCGATCATTTCCTGCATTTCGTTGACGTTAGACAAATACACAAAGCCATTGGCGTCAGCAGAAGGGTTGCCCGGGTCATAAAGGGATCGAATCGGTGTGGGGTCATCCACCACTTGGTCAACTTTGACGCCGCCCTTGTAAGGGAAACCGCCGTTGGTCATTTCGTCTTTGAGCAAGGCTTTGAACACCGTGCGTTTGCCGCGAAAAGCTTCTTCTTCGGATTTGGCGACGGTGGTCGCGTTGGCCAAATTGGAGGCGGTGGTATTCATGCGCACCGTTTGTGCATTCAAGGCGGTGGCGGCGATGCCGAAGACAGAATCAAGTGTTCTCATGGCTTATCACTCCCCCTTGATGGCTTTGCGAAGACCGCTGATGCGGTTTTCTAAAAAGCTCAATGTGGTTTGGTAGTCGGCAGCTGCTTTACCAAAATTGGCCTGTTCAACGTTGATCTCGACGGTGTTACCGTCAAACGAACTGTTGAAAGGAACGCGGTAGCGCATGCCGTTATCTTGTTGCTCCTCAAGGGCCGCGAAATGCTTTTCATGCGTGGCAGCGATGTACTCACGCTGGGTTTCTTTGAGCATGGCTTTGAAGTCCAGCTCTTCAGCTTTGTAATTGGGTGTGTCTGCGTTGGCAATATTGCGCGCCAACACTTCCATGCGCTGGCTGCGAACGCCCAAGGCACGCTCGTGGATGCCAAATGCGGTGGTAAATAAATCCATCATCCCCTCCTTGCCTTGTTTACATCGCCGTTTTCACGACGCTTGGGTTGAAAAACACAAAAACTCAGACTGACCTTGCAAGTAACGTGCCACGCCAAGCTGAATACTTACCGTTGCGCTTTTCATGTCAAGGGCGGCAACAGCTGTCCAAAACGCCGACACGGCGGCAACACTTTGCCGCTTCACCGCAAATAGTCCTGATTCAAATAAGCGCCTACGCGTAACACCTGCGCACGCTGGGGCTGGTTGTTGGCCACCTGCACCGGTGGGCTGCTGCGGGTGAGGGTTTGCGCCAGCTTTTGTGCTTGGGCTTTGGCGGTTTCGTACAGCCCTAGTCGCTCGTTGGCGTGCTGGTGCAGGCCTTGGACAATGGAATTGCGGGTAATGAAAGTGTTGGGGTCGCGGTTGACGTAGAGCTTTTGCGCTTGGGTGCCAGCGATATTCAGGTCGGCATTGGGTGCTTTTTCGCGTCGGGCCGCGGGGGTGAGCACCGTCAGGTACAAATCGTCCAGATTGGTTGGCCCCATGGTTTTCAAGCCGTTGTGGTCAAAGTATTTGTCAACCATGTCCAATTGCTGCAACACGCTGTGTCCCAAAATGGCTTTGGGGTTGCTGGCAAAACCTGCCGCGGCTGCGCCTCGGTCGGGGCCGTCACAGAACTGGATGATGCCGTGGCAGCGGTTGTTGCTGGCCTTGGGGTTCATGCCGTCGCTTTCCATCAAGGTCAAACGGGCAAAGTCGTCAGGCGCAAACTGGTAGTTACGCGCCATGCCTAATATCTTTTGGTAAACCTGCTGTTTTTCTTCTGCTGGGATATAGCCTTTCTCTACGGCGCGGTCCAAGGTCTTTTGCAGAATCGGGTTTTGCCCTGCCAGCACGGGAATCTGGGGCATGGCCTGCAAACGTTTGGTTTGCAAGGCTTGCTGAGTCAACACATTGGGGGGAACAGCTTGGGGAGATTGGCTCAGCACGCTCAAGTTAAGCCTTTGGCCAGGGTAAATGCGGTCGGGGTTGCTGATGCCATTGGCCTGGGCCACGTCTTGAGACAAGCGCATGGCCTCGTTATTAGAGACAGGGCGACCCAGCTGCGCCATGTGATCTTTGACGATATTGCTCAAAGTGTCGCCGTCTTGAACCGCCACGCTGGGTACCTGCGGATTCAAAATGGTCGAGGAATTGACACTCGATCGTTGTTGTAGCTGTGACAAGGTTTGGGCAAAACCCACCCTGCCCGGCAAAGCCAAGCTGGTAGCACGCGTGGAAGCGTTAGCGTCATTTGGATTGACAAACGTTGTTTTAACGAGTGCTTTGGGATCAACATTGAAGTTCATTGTGCGTTCGACTCTGGGTTGCAATTCGGTTGGCATCAAATTTGCATCGGGTGTAAACATGACGCTAAAACGTCAAAACTTTCACACCCTTGGAGACCATCTTGCAATTGCTGTGCCGAACCTTCCAGACACTTCCCAGACCCGCCCGCGGTGCACTGGCGCTGGTAGCCGTGCTCTTGGGCGGCGTGGTGTCATTGACCCAAGCCCAAAACGCCCCCGCTCCCGCCAGCGCATGGCCCGCCCTAGAAGCAGGTGCCAAGCAATTGGTGGTGGACAGCCAGAAAATCGATCCTGCCTTGGTCACCATCCTGCCCATGGACAGTCGCATCAAGATCGAGCCCTGCGCCCAAGAGATCGTTTTCGATCAACCTTTTGGCAACAAACAAAGCGTGCGTGCCCGTTGTGCCCAGCCCCTGTGGCAGCACTTTGTGATGGTGCAAGTACGCAATTCCTTGGGCAACCAAATCACCCAAGCCAACAACAATGGCAATGTGAACCGCAGTGTCTGGGTCAGCACCCAAACTTTGAAGCGCGGCACCACCTTGCAAGCGGGCATGTTTAAACAATTGGATATGCCCGTCCCCGCCTATGAAACCCGTTTGGTGGGCGATGAACGCGACATGCTGAACATGGAGTTACAGCGCGATTTGCCTGCCAACACACCCTTGCGTTTACAGGACTTGAAAGCCTCCACCATGGTCAAACGTGGCCAGCAAGTACTGGTGGCAGTGGGCGAAGGCAAAGGCTTTTTGATCACCGTTCGGGCTGAAGCTCAACAAGATGGCACTTTGGGCGACCAAATTCGCTTGAAAAATCCCGAATCGGGCCGATTCTTATCCGCGGTTATCACGGGTATGAACACTGCACGCGGCTTATAAAGAGTACAAAATGTTTCTTTTAGAATTTCATCAGTGTTTTTTCTTTCATGGGTCTCAAGTCTCAAGATTTGGGGCCGATACTGCCAATGTCGAGATTTCAAATATCCCGTCACTTTTATCCTAAGGATTCACCATGTCTGACCCTTTCTCTATTAACTCTCGTATCGGTAACGCTAGCGCACCTCGTGCGCCTGCGACCAAAGTTGATGGCAAGTCCAACGCTGTCAAGAGCGAAAGCACAACAGATGCCAAAACCGCATCTGCGTCCACCGCTGCAAGCAGCGACTCGGTCAATCTGAGCAACATCTCCCAACGCGTCAAAGACACCCCTGACTTTGACCGCGCCAAAGTGGAGTCCATCAAAGCCGCTTTGCGTGATGGCGCTTACCCGATCAACCCACGTCGCATTGCCGAAAACTTTGTTGCGTTGGAAAAAATGATCTGACCACCCCTAGGACTATTCCATGATTGCTGAAACCCTCAACGCAGTACCCCAGGCCGTGTCGTATGCCGATGTGCAACTCGACCGCTTGGTTGATTTGCTCGATGAGGAATTCAATGCACTGAAGGAACAAGACTTGGATGCCTTTGAAGAGCTGCTCAACGAAAAAAACCAAATCTTGGCTGATCTGAGCCAGCTCACCGGTGTACGCCAGCCCGAGGATGCCGATCGCCTTGGTCCCGAGTGGACACCGTTTCGCGACCGCATGCGTGTGTGCCGCGATATGCACCGTCGCAATGAAATTTTAATTTTGCGCAAGCTCGACGCCATCCGCGGCGCTTTAGAAAGCTTGAATGTGAACGACCCCACCAGTCCGGTGGAGGTGTATGACCGCTTAGGTCAAATTAAACGTCTGCGCCGTATGCGCGGCTACAGCGAAGCCTGATCGTCTTTCAAAGCCTGATCTGTTTCAGGCTCGTCCTTGGCTTCGTCGCCAGGCTGCATCCCCTTTAACCAATACACCCACGACAAAATCACCGCCACCGCGGTGTACATGTCTTGCGTGATTTCTTCGCCCACATCCAGCCGGCTGAGCAGGGCCAACAACTGCGGGTCTTCGGCGACATAAATACCTTGGCGCTTGGCCTCGGTGATGATGCGCAGCGCTAATTCCTCTTGTCCTTTGGCCACCACCCGCGGGGTTTTTTGTTTGCCATATTCGAGGGCAACGGCTTCTAACGGCGCTTTCATGGTCTTAAGCCCTTAAGTCGATGACCGAGCCACGCGTGCCCGAGGACTCACCCACACGCGCCAGCGGACGCGGGGCATTGAAAATTTGAAACGACTGCAGCTGCAAACCTGCCGAGCCCAGCTCAAGACCCAACTCGCCCGAGCGTTGTTTAGCCAAATTAGCCACCTCACCTCGCAAGGCCCACATCACCAAATCCACATCATTGCCTTTGGAGATTTGGGTATTGAGCCAAACCTCGCCCAAGACACGGCTGCGTGAATGGATGTCGACGCTCAAAGGCGGCTCTTCTTGGCCTTTTTTGCGCGGTGGGCGTTGGAAATGCAAATCCACCGGATCAGCATCTACAAAGGGCAAGATCACGTGCAAGGACAGCTCACCTTGCAACATTTTTTGAGCGCTTTGCGCTTGGGCGGCTTCAAATTCAGCACTGGCGTCTTGCAGTTGGCGCAGGTTGTCTTTGTCAACCGACTCCACCGACTCTTCGCTCAGCAAACCCAATAGTTTCTTCAGCAAGGTCTTGGGGTCATCTGCCGCTTCTTGGCCCTGAACCAAGATGCTCTCTATGCTGCGTGCCTGCCCCAGCACCGCTTTGCGCAACATGCTGGGGTTCATTTGCGCCAAAGAATTGCGTTGCTGCAACAAGCGCTGTAACCATGGCCCTATCTCGGTTTGGTCGCTCCAACCGCCTTGCGCCATGGCGTTGAGTAATTTGGAGAAGGTGGCAAAGCCCGGCGGCTGCATCAACAACATACCCAAGCGGCTGGGCTGGGTTTCGAGCTGCGCTACATCGCTAGGCAGTGGCGAAGGGGTGTTGTGCAGCCCAAACAGCTGATTCACCGGTGTCGCGGTGGCCACAGGGGCTTGGCCATTGGGGAAAGCTTGAATCAAAAATCCCCAGCTACCCGCATTTTGGCCGACGCGCAAAAACGGCTTATCGCCGTCTTTGAGCACCCAGCCGTTGGGCAATTCGAAAAAGAAATCTTTGAGCCACAAACGCACCCGTTGATCACGAACTTCAGCCGTGGCTTGCACGATTTGACCATCGCGCAAACCCAGTTGCTGAGCCACGGGGGTTTGTACCCAAACGGTACGGTTTTCAAATTGGACAGGCCCTATCCGATTGGCAGCACTGACAAGTTCAGGACCGAGCATCGGTGAGTGATCAGGGGTAGCGTACCCAATTGCGCTTATTGGGTTCAACCAGCGCTTGCACATTGCCCGCTTGGTGAGAGGCCGCGCCACCCACAGGAGCGGGCAAGGGATTGGCAGGAGGACTGTTGGGCACTTGGATGCTGGCTTTGGCGGCACTGCTGGGCATGAGTTTTTGGATCAACTCGGCTTGGTCAGCCAAATTCAACACCGTACCGGGTTGGAGTTTTTTGCTGTTGGCCTTGGTAAAGGCTTTGGGGTTGTTGACCACCACCCAGTCACGCAAAACATCCGCTTTGAGGGGGCTGTTGGCATAGTATTTTTGAACCAATTTGTCCAAGGTGTCCCCTGCCACCACGGTGTGGGTTTTCCACACAGGTGCTGCCATGTCTTCGACCACAGGCTTGGACGCGGGAGCGACAGGCGTGGCCACGGCAACGCCGGTGGACTCAGGCGGTATATCAGCCTTGGCGAGTCTGATGGGCTTAGCCAAAGGTTTTTTGGCAGGAGCCGCGTCCGCTGGCACCATTTCTTTGGGCAACTCCAGGGGCGCTTGACGGGGAGCTTCGGTGGCACCGACCGAGGCCATCACGCCGCAGCACACAAGCACACGGCAGACAAGGTTTTGATGGATGGCAAACATGGTCAATCACTCCTGATATTCAAGGTGTATGCGGAATGGCAACCCATTGCGCATTGGCGGGAAATTTGGTTCCTGCGGTGAGCTTGAGCTCCGCATAATAATCGCTCACCGATACGACCTCAGCGATGGCAAGGCGCTCCAAAGCGCGGGGCTCAAGGGCGCGCAGCGGCAATTTGTGGCGATCAGCCAGCACCATTTGGCTGCCTACGCGTATGCCACTGGCCGCACCGCCAGCAATACGCACGCTGCCACCGGCATACACATTCACCACCTGAAACTGCGGCACTTTGCAAGACAAAACTTTTTCCATGCCTTCTTGAAAGCTTTGCAGGCTGGCTTGGATTTGCGCGACCACCACAGGCGGCAAAGGCTTGGACTCGATACCCACCGTGGTAGGTATATCGACGCTGATTTGTTGGGTGCCACGGAAGGCGGGGTCTTGGCCTGCGCCGCGACCGATCAACTCCCAGGTCACGTCGTAAATATTCGTCACCACATAAGAGTCTATGCTGGGCGCAACGGTGAGGCGCAGCACCCAAGGCACATGTTGCTCGCCTTGGCCGACCAGCAATTGCTCGTAGCCGTCAGCAGGAAGTTTGCGCTCGCTCACTCGCCAAGACTTGGCGTGGTGAGAAGCACTGAAAGCAAGTTGGCGAAATTGCTGGACGATTTGCTGTGCTTCAAAGCGACGACCCGCAGACATGGGTGCACCGTAACGCACATCCCAATTCAGTTGATGCCAGACCGCGCCATCCACGGCGGGGGACACACAGGTAGGTGCCAAAGCGGTTTTGCCGTCCATTTGCATGCCGCTGGCACTGGGCTGTTTGTCCATGTCGCGGCCATAGGCCAGGATGCGCACACCGCGCACTTCCATGCCGGTGACAAAGCTGTTGCTCTCGCGCAATGCGCCATTGCCATCGATCCATTGGGTGGAACGCACCTGGGTTGGACCTTCGAGCGAGCGCTGTACCAGCGACTGACGAATGGCGTCCAAGCGCTCTTCGGCGCTCAGCGACTGTGCGCACACCGAGGTGAGCGATGCGCTGGCCAGCAGCAGCGATGTCAAGCTTAGAGCGAATGAACGTGTGCGCATGGCCGTGTGTGTCCGAAGCTAAAGAGTTAACGGCGAGCAGCGATTTGGGTCAGGTACAGGGTACGCAAGTCTTGCACCGCATTGCGGTCTAACGACAAAGTGGTTTCATAGGTGTCGTCACCGATGGGGGTAATGCTCACCAAATTGGCGCCGTAGATCACGCCTTCCACACGGGCACGGAAGGTGTCGTTCATCACTGTCATATCAGCCACGGTGGTGCTGGCATCCATTTGTTGACCATAGACCTGTTCGGTCAAAGCGCGGTAAGCGTCGAGCTTGGAAGCACGGATCGCCAACAAACGCTGTTGTGCAGGGTTTTTGTGATTTTGGATGCTGATGACGGCATAGCCAGTGGCCACAAAGGTTTCACGCTTTTCCATCATCGGGGTGATCATGGAAACAGGTGCGGGTTCGGGGGCTACCGTTGGCGCAGCTTTGGGCGAAGCCACACCTGCTGGAGCAGCAATGGCCACCACAGGTGCCTGCACGGGGGCAGACAAGCTATGAATGGTTTCGCAAGCCGTCAAACCTGACAGTGCGGCAGCAGCGAGAGCAATTCGGTACATCATGGTAAGTTCCTCTGAATGGGTACAAGCTATGAATCGGCGCACAGTGGCGGTTCTTTAAGGTCTTTCTTTGTTTTCGGGGGAATACTTTTGACGACTTGTCGTATTCACCCCATGCGTCACAATCTTGCCAAGCATGAAGCAACCCTCCCATTTCATCGGTACCAGCCCGATCGCGCAAGCCCTGCGCCGCCTGATCGCCACCATCGCCAACTCTGCCGCCACTGTCTTGATCACAGGAGAAAGTGGCACGGGCAAAGAGTTGATCGCAAGGGCTTTGCATGAGCAATCTGACCGCTTGGGTGGAACTTTTGTACCTATAAATTGCTCGGCTATCCCCAAAGAGTTATTGGAAAGTGAACTCTTTGGTCACCGCAAAGGCTCCTTCACGGGAGCGGTGGCCGATCGCATTGGCCGCTTCGAGTTAGCCCACGGCGGCACCATCTTTTTGGATGAAATTGGCGACATGTCCTTGGACATGCAGGTTAAATTGCTGCGTGTGTTGCAAGAACGGGTGATCGACCCCGTGGGGTCGACGCGGCAAATTCCCATCGATGTTCGTGTCATTGCCGCCACACACCGTGATTTAGAAGCAGAAATTCAAGCCGGACGCTTTCGTGAAGATTTGTACTATCGGCTTAATGTCTTGCCTGTGGTCACCCCCCCCTTGCGCGAACGCCCCCAAGACATTCCTGAATTGCTGAATTTTTACGCTGCGCATTACAAATCACCTCAATCCGGTGTGATTCGCTTCAACCCTGATTTCTTAAATGCTTTGGTCAACTACGCATGGCCTGGCAATGTGCGTGAACTCACCAATTTGATGGACCGCTTCAGCACCTTGTATGCGGGCCAAGAGTTAGACATTCGCTCGATTCCACCTAGCTTGCTGCCCAAGGGCTTGGTGCCGGTGCAAGAAAGCATGCTGTTGCAAATGGGGCCATGCATCTCGCAAGACATGACGCCACCGCCCGAGGTGTTGGCTGAAATGAACGAATCGGCCAGTTTGGTGGATCAACCCGAACCGCAAGACAACGAGGTGGAGAGCATCATCATGCTGGCGCAAGGCATGCCGCATTTGCCACCCGAAGGAATGTCACTCAAAGACCGCTTGGCGGAAATTGAGCGCAACATCATCGAGCAAGCTTTGGAGCGTTCGCAAGGCAATGTGTCACGCACCGCCAAGCTCTTAAACCTGCAGCGCACCACCTTGATCGAGAAGATCAACAAATACGACCTGCGCACCGCCTGAGCTTTATTTCGGGTCTTGGTTGAGCACGGTAATGCTCATGCGGCGGTTACGCGGATCGAACTTGTCCTTGGGGTTGAACGGATCGGTATCAGCCACGCCCTCGATGCGTTTGAAGCGCTCTTCCTTGATGCCCTTTTTCTGCAAGATTTGACGTGTGGCTTCGGCACGTTCTGCCGACAACGACCAGTTGTTCTTGCCATCGGGATTTTGGAAGGGCACGGCGTCGGTATGACCGCGAATCGCAACTTGGTTGGGCATGCCACCCAAAGAAGCGGCCACTTCACCAATCAGCGCTGCCGCCTTGCCTTGCATGCCCACGCCACCGCTGGGGAACATCGCAAAGTCGGCGTTGTCGATGATTTCGATACGCAAGCCATCTTTGTCGCGGCTGATCGCCACTTTGTCTTTCAGGCTTTCAAATTTTTTGTTTTCAGACAATTTTTCTTTGAGCTCTTTTTCAAGCTTTTCAAAGTTCTCTTTGTCTTCTTGCTCGGCCGCGGCTTTACGTTCGGCTTTGCTCATTTTTTCAGGGTCAGAGCCACCCTCACCTTGACCACCCTGACCTGAGCCTAGGCCTTCGCCTTTGCCGCCTTTGGACGGATCTTTGGCTTCGTTTTCATTTTCGGGTCCTGGGTCGGTATCTGGGTTGGGGCCTCCCTCGGATTTGGGTGTCAAGCGCTCGAGCAAACCGGTTTGACGTGAGCCATAAGGAAAGGCATCGGGGTCGATGATGGAGCGTCCGCCCAACACACCGTTAGAGCCTGCCAGTTGACCGACAGGGGTCAAGCTGTGGGACGTGGGTTTGAAATAGTCGGCAATGCTTTTGCGTTGGTCGGCGTTAGACGCTCCGAGCAACCACATCAACAAAAAGAAGGCCATCATGGCGGTCATCATGTCCGCCAGCGCAATCTTCCAAGCGCCACCGTGGGCACCGCCGTGGCCATCTTCAATTTTCTTGATGATGATGACCGGCGCGAGCGCCTCCGCACCCGGTGCGGCAGCAGGCGCTTCAGGCGCTGCTTCGGCAGGCGCGTCTGCGTCTACTTCGGCTTCGGCGACAGCTTCTTCAGCCATGCTTATTTGCCTCGCATACCGTCAAAGATTTCTCCAAACGACGGCTTGTTATGGTGATTGATCACGGACCTGGCGGCCTCGATGACCAAGGGCATGGGGTGACCATGCAAATTGGCGACGATGAGTTGTTGCACGCATTTGAAGACTTCGCCGTCTTCGTCGATCACCTGCGCGATACGCACCGCAAAAGGACCGGCCACACCGTAAGCCAACAACACACCCATGAAGGTACCCACCAGCGCAGAACCAATCAACGCACCCAGTACAGGCGGAGGTTGGTCAATCGCACCCATGGTTTTCACCACACCCAACACGCAAGCCACAATACCCAGCGCAGGCAAGGCACCCTCCATGCTGGACCAAAAAGCGGCGTTCAGCATCTCGTGGTGATGGTGGTTTTTGATGGAAGCGGTCATCACGTCTTCGACCGCATAAGGGCTTAAGTTGCCTGATGACACCACCATCAAACGGATGGTGTCGCAAATCATGTCGAGCAAAGCGTGGTCTTGCAACAAGGGGGGGTACTCGGCAAAGATCGCGCTGGACTCAGGGTTTTCAATGTGCGGCTCCAAAGCCACAGCACCTTCGGCTTTGAGGGTTTTCAGTATCTTGGAGACCACCAAAATGATCGCCAAATAATCGTCCTTATGGTATTTGGGGCCCTTGAACACTTTGCCCACGGCACCGAAACCCGTGCCTACCGTGGCACCGCTGTTACTGATCAAACCGGCAGCCACAGCCGCGCCAAAAATCTGGGCAAATTCCCAAGGCGCGGCCTTGATCACAGGCGTCAAATCACCACCGTGGGCGACGAACACACCGAACACGGCGATCATCAATATGACTAAACCTACTGCTGCCATTGCAAGCTCCAAGTGTTAAAGCATGCTGACGCACAACGCGCCAACATGCCTCGTCAAACTTCCCCTAGATTAACTGATAAATTTGTCGACTTAAGCAGACTTATTTATCAATTAACAAATTCCCGGCTAGGGGCTGTTCGAGGGATCAACGCAGGCACGGATTCCCATGCACCCCGAATTTCAGTCATCAGGCCATGGATTTCGTCCAAAGCCGCCAAATCATTACGCGCATTCACATGCAGCAAACGGCGCGTGATGTAGTTATAAAGTTCGTTCAAATTGCCAGCGAGCTCACCGCCTTTGTCGAAATCCAAGGCACCCTGCAGGCCCAACACGATGCGGCTGGCGCGGGCAATCGATTTGCCTTTTTCAGCGATATTGTTGTGCTGGATATGGCCTTTGGTGGTAGCCAAGCTTTCAATTAAGCCGTCAAACAGCATTTGAATGAGTTCGACATTGTTGGCTTTAGACACGCCAGTTGTTACCTTGACGTCGCCGTAACTTTCAATGGCTCTGGAATTGGCTCGCATGATCAAGTTCTCCTGTATTCAATCGTTGACCATGCATGTATCGGCGCCATGTGGGTGAACTTGAGATCAGGCAGCAACGGGCACCGCCTTTTCCTCGCTTGTGGTTTCGGAAACAGCCATATCCATGGCTTCTTCTTGCAAATCTGTTGCTTGGCGGTTGCTGTTGAGTTGCGACAAATCGGGCTCTAAAACCTCACCCATGGGCGCAGGTGCAGCAGCCAAGGCCACTGAAGGCAGAGTTGGCGCAGCATTTGCGGGCGTTTTGGCGGCAGGCTCATCCTCGGCGGGTGGCAACATGGCATCTTCTTCCGCTGAAACAGGGTGAATCAACAAAGTCGCGGAATAGGGTTCACCCAAGCCTAGGCCAATACGGGCGTAAATCATGCCGGTGACTTGGTCCAGCGACTGCTGAATGCGCAACACGTCATCGGGCTTGCTGGTGGCGAAGTCGACGCCGGCTTGGTACAAACTGGCCAAATGGTGCATGGGTAACCATGACACGACCGAACCACGCGGCGTGGGCACTTGGCGGTTGTTGGTGGGCACGCCCACGGTAGCGGCTTTGCCATGGCTATAGCCTTCCATGAACACTTGTTCAATGTGCTGGCGCAAGATGGGTTCGTAATGCGGTTTCAGGTCAGACACATGCTTGGCGTCCACGCCAGGCAAAGGGATGCCGCTCATGGCATCCCACAGGGTTTTGCCAGCCAATTCGCCAAACAGTCCATCGTCATAGGTAGCGGGTACTTCGGTGCGGGAATAACCTTGGTAGATGACGTTGACTTTGTCGATCACGTACAAAACCAGCAAAAACACCAACAAAACACCCCAGACCAAAAACAATTGAAAGAAGCTGTTCATGAGACGCTCCTGGCAGTTTTAAAAATATCCTCAGGTGCAATTTGCAACTGCACCCGCAGTTTTTTGACAACTGAGGACAAAATTTGGCTGATGCGGGATTCACTCACCTCTAAAACTTCACCGATTTCCTTGAGGTTAAGCTCTTCCACGTAATACAGTTGCATCACCAACTGCTCACGCTCGGGCAACTGGCCAATGGCGTTGGTGACCGCGTCCATGAACTCGGCCTCTTCCACCATGACATCGGGTTGGTGTGAGGCGTCATCGGCAATGCTCATCACCTCTTCGGTGACAACTTCAAGCGAATAGGTTTCAAAGCGGCGTGCTTTGCCACGCTCTTTTTGGAAATCGTCCAGTTCTTTGCCCATGTACTCAGCCATTTCAGCTTGGGTAGGCGCACGACCCAATTCGGCTGACAAGACATGCAGGCTTTCGTTGTGTTCTTTGTTGAAAGCAACAGCCGAACGCGGCAAAAACGATAAACGTCTGACTTCGTCCAGCATGGCGCCACGCACACGGCTGTGGGCAAAGTTTTCAAAATCCACGCCCTTGGTGGGATCAAACACCCGCGAGGCTTCGAGCAAACCCATCATGCCAACTTGTATCAGCTCATCGAGTTCCATATAGGCAGGTACACGGGCCTTCAAATGCAAAGCCACGCGCTTGACCAGTCCCAAGTGGGCTAACACCAACTCCTCGCCTTGCGGGCGGGCCTGTTGGTACATCTTCATAGGGGAAAGAGGTCTCATGTGTTTTTCGTATTGCTTTGCAGCAAACGCTCCATGAAAAATTGCAAGCCACCCGAGGGATGGTCGATCGCACGCAGCTGGGTTGACAGCTCAGCCAAACGACGGAAGTCACGTGCTGCGGCTGTGCCGGGCGCCATTTCCATCACCGATTGGTATTTTTTCAAGGCAGCCAAGACCATTTCATCGTTTTCGATGGAGGTCAAATAATGAATCGACTCGCCCAAGAAACGCACGCACACGTCGTTCAAGCGTTGGTACAACTTCCAGCCTTGGGTTTGGGAATCGACCAAATTAGGAACCAGGTAAATTTCATCTAACTTCATCTCTTGCGTGAGCACTTTGATGGTGCCGTAGGCATCAGCGATGGAGGACGGGTCGTCTTGCACCACGATGAAGCGACGCTGACAGGCCGCCAAAAACGCCAAAACGGACGGTGAAATACCGGCCGCCACGTCGACGATGAGGTAATCGATTTTTTTACCCAAGTTGCTAAATGCCTGCACGATGCTGGCAGCTTGCAACTGGCTTAATGCAGCCAACTCCTGCACCCCCGAGGCCCCAGGGATGAGCTGAATACCTTGACGGGTGGTGATGGTGATTTCTTCCAGGGTTTTTTGACCCGCCAAAAAGTGGCTGAGGTTGTACTCGGCCCTTGCACCCAAGGCGATTTGCGCGTTAGCCAACCCTAAGTCAGCGTCAAACAACATGACATCGTGACCACGTTGAGCCAAAGCCACAGCCAAATTGATAGAGACCGTGGTCTTGCCGACCCCGCCCTTGCCGCTGGCGATGCCGATGACTTCGGTAGTTTTGTTGTTACTCATGGCTAGACCTTGTGTGTTGCGCGGCCAGACGCGAAATTCTGGCAGAAGCCATGGCCAGCGTGCTGCTCATGTCTTCTTGGGGGGCGTCTGCGTGTCCCAGCGACAAATTCGCCAAGGCCACCGTCACCAATTCTTCCACTTGCATTTGCAGCGACCATTCGCTCATGCGTTCGCCGCGGCTTGCGCCACTCACGCCCACATGGCCTTCGGTAAGCACTTGAATCAGTGCCCAAGGCTGGCTGGCTTCGTCTAACTTAGAAATCATCAAGCTTTGCCATTGAATGTGGGGCGTCGACAACATCCGACGCAAAGAAGACTGGGAGGCGTCTGCAGGAAGAACCACGTGGAATTGTGCCTCTTTGCACATGGCTGAAATTTCGCCCACGCGTTCGCTCATTTGAACACCCGGGGTGTCGATGATGATGAACTTGCGCTGACCATGTTCTTCGAGCAGGAGTTTCAAGGTGGTGGCGTTGCTGGCACGGAAGCAATCCACGCCTGACTGGGCGCTGAGCAACTGGGTTTGGTTCCAAGCGCCTGCACGCTGGTCGCTGTAGCTGATGACGGCGACTTGCTCGCTGCCCAGCGTCACGCTGGCGTGTTGCGCCAGGCGAGCCACCATCAGGGATTTACCTGCGCCCGAGGGACCTGCCAGCACATGCACACCTTGATCGGGAGCGCTCACACTGCTTTGTTGCATGGAGTGGCAAAGTTGACGGCGAATTTCTTCCATCGCCGGTTCCACGTCTTCGAAACTTTGGATGCTGTCAATCAACAAGGCCCGCAAAGCGGCAGGGATGGCAGCTTCTTGCAAAGCGTTACGCAGGGGAATGAGGTTGCGGGCCAAGCCCGTGCCTTGCCAAGCCATTTGTTGGCTGAGCTTGAATTCTTTACGTAAGGTAGCGAGCTCGTCGCGCACCATTTGCACGATTTCACGACCGCGCAAGGCGTCACGTTCTTCGGCCATGTGCTGCGCTGGGGCTTGCACAGCGGCGGGCGTCGCGGGGGCAGCAACCTGGGGAGTAGCTGTGTCGATGTCGGCAGTCTCTTGAGGGACCACAGAGGCTTTTTTCTCTTCTGCAGCTTTTTTCAATGAGGCTGCAGGCACAAAACCGGTGGTCTCAGCTTTGGCGGGCTTGGCTTGGCGCTTGTGCAAGGCCATGGTGTCATCGAGTACCTTGCCAAAGGTGGCGGGCTCAGGGGCGGCCATGGAAGCTTCTTGGCTGTCGCTACTGGCTGACAAGCTATAGGATTTTTCAGTCGGTACAAACACCTCGGCAACGGCAGCCTCAGCGTTCATGGGTTCGACATCGACAGCAACGATCAACTCGGTTTTGCCTCTCACCTTGCTGGTAGAGATGACAAGCACGTCGGGGCCGTACAAGGCAACTGCCTTTTCGTTGGCCGCCCGGGTGTCACGGGCAATGATTCGCTTGAGTTCCATGGTGTTTCTCGTTGGTCAATTAAAAGGGTGGTTATCAGCCGCGGTTGGTTGCGTTCACGGTGTGAATCACTTTGACCGCTTGGTCATCTGGAATTTCGCTGTACGACAAGACGGTCAAATCGCTCACGCGGAAACGTACCGCCTTGGACAGCCAGCTGCGAATCAGGGGCGACACCACGAGGACAGCCGCATGGCCATCGTCCTCCATGGCCCGCGCACCCATGCGCAAGGCATTGAACAGGTTTTCAGCCAAACTGGGCTCCAAAACCACGGGTTGGCCGGGCTGGCTTTGCTGCAACACGTTGTGCAGCAATTGCTCCAAGCCTGGCTCCAAAGTCATCACGGACAAATTGCTGGACTCGTCGACCAAGCTTTGCATGATCATGCGGCCCAACTTGGGACGCACATAAGCCGCAAGCTGTTCGGGGTCGGTGCTGCGAGCACTCGCTTCGGTCAGAGATTCGGCGATAGAGCGCATATCGCGGATGGACACGCCTTCGTTCAACAAATGTTGCAGCACGCGGGTCACCACGCCCAGCGACAACTTGCCTGGCACCAGTTCTTCCACCAGTTTGGGGGATCGGGCTGACAACTTGTCCAACAACTGCTGCACCTCGTCGTGGCTGAGCAAATCAGCCGAGTTTTCACGCAAGACTTTATTCAAATGGGTGGCGATGGCGGTGCTGGCATCCACCACGGTGTAGCCCAAAGTACGGGCCAAATCGCGTTGTGAGGACTCGATCCACACGGCTTCCAAACCAAACGCAGGTTCGCGGGTGGGCGTACCTTGCAGCTCGCCATAGACCTGACCTGGGTTGATCGCCAACTCACGACCCACCTTGATTTCACCCTTGCCGCGCACCACGCCTTTGAGCACGATGTTGTAAGAGTCGGGGTCGATGTTCAAGTCGTCTCGGATACGTACGGGTTGAACCAAAAAGCCCAATTCGGCTGACAATTTTTTACGTACACCTTTGACACGGCTCATCAACTCGCCGCCGGTTTCGACATTGACCAAAGGAATCAAGCCATAGCCAATTTCCAAGCCAATCAGGTCCACCTGATCAACGTCATCCCAGTCCAAGTCTTTGGTGGATTCGGTGGTGGCAGCTGCTTGCGCTTCGGCTACTTGAACAGCTTCTTCCTCCACCTCGCTGCGAATCACCAAGAGACCCAAGCCTGCTGTTGCGGCGGCCAAAGTGATGAACATCAGATGGGGCATACCAGGCACCAAGCCCAGCGCCGCCAAGATGATGGAGGAGATAAACAGGGCAGCTGGATTAGCCAGTTGGGTATGCGCTTGCTCAGAAATTGACTCCGCGGTGGTGACACGCGTCACGATGATGGCGGTGGCCAGTGACAGCAGCAGGGAAGGAATTTGCGCGACCAAGCCGTCACCGATGGTGAGCAAGGTGTAAATCTTGCCAGCGTCAGACACCGACAAATTGTGTTGGATCACGCCAATCGTCAAGCCACCAATCAAGTTAATCAACAAAATCAACAAACCAGCGATGGCGTCACCGCTCACAAATTTAGAGGCACCGTCCATGGCACCAAAGAAATCGGACTCTTGGGACAATTCGGCGCGGCGCTTTTGGGCGGTAGGTTGGTCGATCACGCCAGCGTTCAAGTCAGCGTCGATAGACATTTGTTTACCAGGCATGGCGTCCAAGGTGAAACGTGCGTTCACTTCAGATACACGGCCAGCACCTTTGGTCACCACAATAAAGTTAATGATCATCAAAATCGCAAAAATGATGAAACCCACGACATAGTTACCAGCGATCACAAACTCGCCAAAAGCAGCCACTACTTTGCCTGCGGCATCGTGTCCGGTGTGGCCATCGACCAAGATCACACGGGTAGATGCCACGTTCAAGGCCAAACGCAGCATGGTGGCAAACAACAAGATAGTAGGGAAGGATGAAAATTCCAGCGGTTTGCGGGTGCTGATGGCGATCATGATGATCACCAAGCTAATGACAATGTTGAAAGTAAACAAAAAGTCCAATAAAAGCGGGGGTAACGGCAACACCAACATGGCCATGATCAACAACACCAAGACGGGAATTCCCAATCCGGTGTAGTCAAACTTGGTCAGATTCTGTCGAATCGTTGACAGGGTTAAGGTGCTCATGGTCGTTTTGTCACAGTTTTTGAATGATTTAGGGTACGTTTCCAAGCGTTTTTCAACGCCCTCAGGGTGATGAAGCAATCCATGTGCCAGCTCTTGACAACCGCTTTCACGGGTCGGCAACATCCGCTAAGCCAACGGCAAACCTTAGCCTGTCACGTTTCTTGCTTAAAAGCTATGTCTTTTATGGGAAGCATTGAACGGATATGAACTTATCTGCATTGAATTCGGGCCTGTCACCAGCCGCCAACCCAATCGCCACCGAGGTAAGTGACCTCAGCGGGGTGTTGTCGCGCCCATCCTCGGGCACCCAGTCGGGGGAGGATTTCGCGGCCTTCTTGCGCCACCAAATTGCCTCACTGAAGTCACCGCAACGGCAAGAGATTGCCACTGAAAGCATGCCCACGCCCACTTTGGGCAGCAAACCCAGCCTTGCGGGCAGTGGTATGTTTGAACAGCAAGCCCTGCGCCAAGCTTTCCATCCTGGCCATTATTTACATGCCAAAGCGCCCGGCTCACAAGGCATGGGCTCAGGACTTACCGCTGGGGGCCACTACGCCAAGCAACTGCCATCCGCCAAGCCAAGTCTGGCCAAAGCGCAAGACCCACACAAAGAACACCACGCCATCGACACCTCGGTGGATGAACACACCAAGCAAATACATGACGAACGGGACAACAGCGCCCAGGCCTTTGAGGCCAAACGCGCTGTACAGGCCCACACCAAGGCTTGGGCTGCCACTGATGGGCAAGCCCTGCAATCGATTGAGCTCAGCCCGGACGTCGAAATCATCACTGTCGCCGAGCCAGCAACCAGCGACAAAAGTCTGACCGACTTCGCGCTGGCCATGGGCTTGGACCCTTCACAAATTCAGGCATTGCTCGGTAACGCGGCCGGTACAGACAGCAGCGCAAGCGCGCCGGCTGCCGCCACGCAACAGATTTTGGCCATGAACAACCTGAACAGTCCAAATGCTGTCAATCCTTTGTCAAATACGCTGCTGTCCGCACAAAACGCTGGATTGACTAACTTGAATCCCTTGGGCGGCGGCCTCACACCACCCCTGAGCAGCGCTGACGGCGCAGCCCTGCCCACCAACGCGGTGCTGGCACAAGCCCTGCCCCTCGCACCTGACATGAGCGCCTTGGCGCAAGCAACCACTTCATTGAATGCACTAGACAGCAATCCCTTGACGCCTATTGGCCTTCAGGTGCAATGGAGCTCAGCATCCGCTGACATCGCGGCTGACAAACAACTCAGTCCACTGCAAAATCTCAGCATCGCAGCCACCGCGCAAGTCAGCGAAACCCCTGAAAATATCAGCACGCTTGCTGTGTTGTCGATGATGGACGCCGATTTGCGCCCCGAAGATGTGGACCGCCTCAAAGAAGAGTTCGACAAATTGAGTGCAGCAGATGACAGCACGTCGGCACCGCATGAAGGCATGGCCAGCACCGGCGTGAACAGCAACCGCAGCATGGCCAGCAACAACGCCGCGCCAGCCCAAGCGATGAAAACCCACCCAGATATGGCGCAAACCTTTGAGAAACTCAGCCAAAAGTTAGCTACCGAGTTGGCCAGTCGCATGAACGACCAACTCAATGCCGGTGAATGGAAAATGAAATTTGCACTCAAGCCCGCCAGCTTGGGCTTGGTGGATGTGCAATTGGAAATGCGTGATGGACAATTGAGCGCCCAGTTCCAGACCGACAATGGTTTGACCAAGGAGTTGATTCAAAATGGCAGCACCCGCCTAAAGGAAGCTTTGGCTGAACTTGGCATGAACAATGCATATGTTTCCGTAGGACAGGATAACCGTCAGTCGTCGCAAGGTGGCTCAAGTCAATCCGGTCAACGTCAAGCCGCACAAGACAATCGTGTCACACTCGGCGCACATGGCGTTGAGGCGCAAGACAGCAACACCAGCGTCGCAGCGCGACACAGCAACAGTTCGTTGTTAGACACATTTGTCTAACAATACCCAGAATGAAACAGGAGTAAACCATGGCAACAGAAGCAGCAGCACCCGAAGAAGGCACGGAAGAGCCGAAAAAGAAAAAACCGATATTGATGATCGCTGGCATAGCGGTATTGGCCATCGTGGTGGTGGTCGGCGTGGCATTCGGCACCTTGTATTTCTCTGGTTACTACGAGAAAAAAGCTGAACTCGCTGCCATGGACAAGCTTGAGGAACTCGAAGCTGCCGCCACCAAAGCCAAGGACGAAGCGCCATCCAAATTGAAAAAAGAAGCGCCCGAAGCCACCCGCTTTGAGAAAAACTATTTTCAAATCGAAAAAGAGTTGATGACCAATATCACAGGCTCCAAAAAAGTCATGGTCGTGCAACTCGCCGTCATGACCCACTACGACACCCGTGTGTTTGACAACATCAAAAAGCATGAGTTCGCCTTGCGCTCAGCCATGCTTGACATCATGCGTCAATCCACCGAAGCTGAAGTCAATAAACCCGACTTTCGCAAAGAGCTTGCCGTCAAACTCAAAGACGTGATGAACGCCATGCTTGAAGAGTACGAGGACTTTGGCGGTATTGAAGAAGTCATGTTCACCTCCTTTGTGATGCAATAAACCCTCCATGGCAACCCGACCTAACTTACTCAGTCCTGAAGAGCTCACGGCCTTGGCCGAGGGCTTGAAGGACGGATCGCTCGAATCGGACACCGGTTTCAACACCAAAGTCCGGGTGCGCAAACACGACCTGGCCAGCGAAAACAGCAGCCTGGGCGTGAATGTGTCTGCCATCGACATGATCAACGAGCGGTTCATCCGGATGTTTCGTTTGGGATTGCTCGAAGTGCTGCGCACCACGCCCCGCGTGAACCCCACTCGGGTGCAAATTTTGAAGTTTGGTGACTACATCAAAACTCTCAAAGCACCTTTGTCGGTCAACACCATTCGCATCAGTCCCATGCGAGGCAATTCTGTCGTCATCATCGACCCGAATGTGGTGTTCAGTTCACTCGACAGTTTTTTTGGCGGCTTTGGCAAAGGCGTGTCTGATTTGCCTCCTGGCAGACTGTTCACAGCCACCGAAACACGCATCATCCATATCATCTTGTCGGTGTTTTTCCGCTCGCTGAAAGAAGCTTGGTCGCCTATTTTGGACATTGAGTGCGAGCAAGTCAGCGCCGAAATCAATCCACAATTTGCCCAAATTGCCGACGAAAACGACTTGGTGGTACTCAGCCGCTTTGATGCCGAAGCCACGGCATCGGGTGGCAAAGGCTTCATGGATCTGGTCTACCCCTATGCCACCTTGAAACCTTTGCGTGATCTGCTACGCAACCGCGTAGCCAGTGGCGAAGGCAATGAGGAATCCGACAAAATTTGGCGCGAAGATTTGGCCGTTGCCGTGGGCGACTCCGAACTCGATGTGCGCGTGATGATGGGCGAAATCAAAACAACGCTCTACCATCTTCGCAATATGAAAGAAGGCGATTTGCTCTTCTTTAAGAAACCCGACCAGGCACAGTTCCTGGCCAACGGCGTCCCCACCTTTGGGGTCAACATCGGCACGCGTGGCTCCAATGTGGCTGTGCGGGTCGAAAAGCAAATTGTCCCTGGACAAGTTTGAGACTGGAAACCACCATGAACGACACCACCGCAACCCCCGACGAAACGCCTCCCTCTGCCGAAGAGTTTCAGGTCAGTCAACCGGGCAATATCAACCCCGAAGTGCTGCAAAACATCTCGGTCACCTTGTCGATTGAGGTGGGGCGAACCAACATCAAAATCAAAGATCTGATGCGCTTGACCCAAGGCAGTGTGGTTGAACTCGACCGTATCGCTGGCGAACCCCTGGATTTACTGGTCAACGAAACCGTGGTCGCCCAAGGCGAAGTGGTGCTGGTGAATGACCGCTACGGGATACGACTCACCCGAGTCGTACCCTCCACCGACCGCTTGCAGTCGCTTTGAATTTAACCGCCCGCTGAAATCTTGCGACCGTTCAAAGATTGAACGGGTCGTGCATTAACTTTGTAGGGGAACTTTGCCAGTTGCTGTTTGGAAATTTCCATGGGCGACTTCAAGATATAGAACTGCACGCCTTCGGTACAAGGCGGCGTGGTCAATGAACCTTCGTAGTTATAGAAACCCATTTCCTTGGGCAACATGCTGGCAGGGTTGAACATCACCTTGGGTGGCAAAAACTCCTCGCCTTCCTTGGGTGGCAAATTCGCCCACAAAGTTTTGATAGCCGCACTGTCCTTGCCTTCGTTGAGCAACACCCCGATCACGGCCAGTTTGCCTTCTTTGCTCTTGTGAACAAAGTGGGCCACCATACTGGCGTTCTTGCCCTCCACTTGCTCTTCAGAGGGGCGATGAAAGTGGAACTGCAGCAAATCAAAACTTTCTTTGCCAATCATCAGCGTGCTGCCAGGCTCAATATTGACCTGGATGGTATGGCCGTTGTTGAACATTTTCAGCGGGCCTTCCTTGTAGTCCACGCTCAAAGTGTCTTTGGACTTTTCAAACGGTCCAACGATGTTCAATGGCGACTGCTTTTTGCCTTTGCCGCAGACAGGGAACGCGTCGCCCCAGTGCTCGGGGCCGTTGTCGCCCTCGTAACCCCAATGCACTTCATGCGCTTTGTCGTCTTTTTTGGCAAGGGCTTCTTTGCTGTCAGCCTCTTTGTCGGTAGATTTTTTACATTCCGACAAGACTTTGACTTTTTGCCCTGCAGCAGCCAAGGCGTTTTGCGCTGCGCAAACGGTTTGTAACCGGTTACTCCATTCGGCCATTTCCAAAGCCTTTTGGTAGGCAGCAATGGTGTCAGGGTCTTGGGCTCCTTTGGTGAGCAAACGCAACGAGGCCAAACCCACTTGACGCTCAGCACTCAGCGCTTTTTGAGCTTTGTAGAGGGTCTCCACATCTTGCAACACCACACCATTGGCGAAAGCGGACTTGAGCGCATCCATTTCTTGGACCGGCGTGTTGTCGGGCTCTTCTTTGGCGTCATGCGAAGCCGAGGCTTCTTCATGGACTTTCTCCAAAGAATCTTTGGCTTCGTCAAGCTGCTCGCTCAGTTCAGCGACTTGTTCATTCAGGTGTTTTTTAGCGGAAAAATTCCAATAAGCCAGCGCTGCGGTAGCAACCAGGCAAATTCCCAGCAAAATTTCCAGGATAAGACGCAAATGTTTTTTCATGGCTACTCAAAAAGGTGAAGGACAAGAAATAATGGTCAGGGCAGATTCTCGCCCAAGATGCTGTGCGTGTGATCGGCTTGAAAGCACAGTTACTTTAATTTTTAGAAGAAAAAATACCTCCAAATTACTCATATTCAGCACGAACAAATACCGTCACCAATTCTTGTTCCCCCACTTGCCGGCTTGCATGGCCATGCAACTTGGGGTCAAAGACAGCGCCAATGGGCAAGAGGTCGGCTGAAAAAAAATGCTCTCCTGGGCCAAACACCTGGGCGGTGCCATCTTGCAATCGGATCTCCATATGCCCTTGCAAGATGAACACCCATTGCGCATGGCTGCTGACATGAAACTCACTTTGGAAACCCACAGGACTGCGACGCAGCTGCAAACCTTGGGTGGGCAGGAGTTCACTCAAGCGACTTTGCGCTGTACCTTGGTCTAAAGCCAATGCGTCGTGTTTGAAGCGAGCGCGGCCATCGGTATCGGTGAACAGCACAGTGCGGGTAAATATAGACATGGGTCCATCATAAAGAAGTGGCTGGCTACAATCTCCTCTCCTTTCACAGCCTCTGGATCTACACCATGAAACGCTGCATCTCTGCCAAGGCTTTGCCATGAGCCGCAAAGTCTTTATCAAAACCTTTGGCTGCCAAATGAACGAGTACGACTCGGACAAAATGGCTGACGTGCTGGGCGCGGCCCAAGGCTACGAACAAACCCAAGACATCGACGAGGCCGACTTGGTGGTCTTCAACACCTGCTCGGTGCGTGAAAAAGCCCAAGAAAAAGTCTTTTCCGATTTGGGTCGCGTCAAACACCTGAAGAAAAAAGGTGTGCAAATTGCCGTGGGTGGCTGTGTGGCCAGCCAAGAAGGCGAAGCCATCATCGCCCGCGCACCTTATGTGGATGTGGTGTTTGGCCCGCAAACCTTGCACCGCTTACCTGAGTTGCTTAACCAACGCCGCGACCTGAAGAAACCACAGGTCGACATCAGTTTCCCCGAGATTGAAAAATTCGACCACCTGCCCCCTGCACGGGTGCAAGGAGCATCAGCCTTTGTGTCCATCATGGAAGGCTGCTCCAAATACTGCAGTTATTGCGTGGTGCCCTACACACGCGGCGAAGAAATCAACCGTCCCTTGGACGATGTGCTGACCGAAATCGCTGGTCTGGTTGCGCAAGGTGTGAAAGAAATCACACTTCTTGGTCAAAACGTCAACGCCTACCGCGGCAGCATGGGCGACACTGCTGAGATCGCCGACTTTGCCTTGCTGATTGAGTACATCGCCGACATTCCGGGTGTGCAACGCATTCGCTACACCACCAGCCACCCCAATGAATTCACACAACGATTGATCGATGTGTACGCCAAAGTGCCGCAGTTGGTCAGCCATTTGCACTTGCCGGTGCAACACGGTTCTGACCGTATTTTGATGGCCATGAAGCGTGGCTATACCGCCATGGAATACAAAAGCACCATCCGCAAACTGCGTGCAATACGTCCTGATATTTCCATGAGCTCCGACTTCATTGTGGGCTTCCCAGGCGAGACCGAGGAAGACTTTGACAAGCTGATGAAGCTCATCACCGACATTGGTTTTGATGCTTCTTTCAGCTTCATCTTCAGCCCCCGTCCCGGAACACCTGCCGCCAATCTGCACGACGACACGCCGCATGAAGTGAAGCTGCGCCGTTTGCAACACCTGCAAGCCACCGTTGAAGAGAACGTGCATCGCATTGGCGAGAGCCGCGTGGGCACAGTGCAGCGCATTTTGGTGGAAGGCGCTTCGCGCAAAAGTGCGGCAGAGTTAATGGGCCGCACCGAATGCAACCGCATCGTGAACTTTGATGCGGGACCTTTGGGTGAGCGTTTGGTGGGTCAGATGATTGATGTACGTATCACCCAAGCCTTGCCGCACTCGCTGCGCGGTGCGGTGGTGGTGAGCGGCTAACGCGGCATCCCAGGAAAGCCGCCGGGCATGCCTTTCATGCCGCCGAGCTTTTTCATCATCTTCATCAAGCCGCCGCCGCGCATTTTTTTCATCATGTCTTGCATCTGGCCAAATTCATTCAGCAGTCGGTTAACGTCTTGCACCTGAACGCCCGCACCTGCTGCGATGCGGCGTTTGCGGGTGGCTTTGATGAGATCGGGTTTGCTGCGCTCTTTGGGCGTCATGCTGTGGATGATGCCTTGTTTGCGCAGAATGTCTTTTTCAGCTTTGTCAAAGTCCACCGCGCCGGCTTTGGCGGTGAGCTGGCTGGGGAGTTTGTCCATCAAACTCGATAAGCCACCCATTTGCTTCATTTGCTGAATTTGCGCCAAAAAATCGTTGAGGTCAAAACCATCACCGCTTTTCATTTTGGCGGCCATTTTTTGGGCGGCTTCCACATCGATGTTGGCAGTGACTTGCTCGACCAAGGCCACAATGTCACCCATGCCCAAGATACGACCGGCATGACGCTCAGCGTCAAAAGCTTCTAGGCCATCGATCTTTTCACTGGTACCAGCAAACTTGATGGGCACACCTGTGATTTGCCGCACCGATAAAGCCGCGCCACCGCGAGAATCACCGTCGGTCTTGGTCAGCACAATGCCGGTAAGTGGCAGCGCCTCTTTAAATGCACGCGCAGTGTTCACCGCGTCTTGGCCCATCATGGCGTCGACCACAAACAGTGTCTCGACTGGTTTCACTGCGGCATGCAAGGTTTTGATTTCTTGCATCAAAGCTTCATCAATAGCCAAACGGCCAGCGGTATCGACCAACAAGACGTCAAAGTAATGTTTCTTGGCATAGTCCAAGGCAGCCAACACAATGTCTGCCGGCTTTTGGGATGCATCACTGGCAAACCATTCGGCACCCGCTTGGGCAGTGACTGTCTTCAATTGCTCAATGGCCGCTGGGCGGTACACGTCAGCTGAAACCGTTAACACTTTTTTCTTGCGCTTGGTGATCAGGTGCTTGGCCAGTTTGGCGGTGGTGGTGGTTTTACCCGCACCTTGCAAACCTGCCATCAAAATGACCGCTGGTGGCTGCGCGGCCAAATCAATGTCCGCGACGCCTTCGCCCATGGTGGCGGCCAATTCTTTTTGCACGATGCTCACCAGCACCTGCCCAGGCGTGAGCGAACTCAACACCTCTTGACCTAACGCTTTGTCTTTGACCCGTGCAATAAAGTCGCGCACCACCGGCAAGGCGACATCGGCTTCAAGCAAAGCCATGCGCACCTCGCGCAACATGTCGCTGACATTGCCTTCGGTGATACGGGCTTGTCCGCTGATCTGCTTGACCAATCGGGAAAGTTTGTCGCTGAGCGCGGTTGCCATGGTTGAAGCCTGAAAGAAAAAGGGAGAAAACTACCCGAAGTAGCACAAGACGCTAAACTGTCTGCATGATTGTATTCAGCGCATCGACCTTCAGCACGGTATGGGGTTTGTTAGCCGCACTGGCATACGCGCTGGGGGCCATCTTGGGTGGCAGACTTTCACCTCAGCAAAGCCGTAACTATCTGTGGGTGATTTCACTGTTCCACGGTTTGAGTGTGCTTGCCAGCCTCATCCCCGAGCCTGATACCGCCCCCCATTTTGGCTTTGCCCCCGCTTTGTCGGCCACCGCTTGGTTGGTCTTGATGGTCTACACGCTAGAACACCATTGGTTTCCCCAAATGAAAACCCGCTGGGTGCTGTCTGGGGCGGGCTTGGTGGCTGTGCTACTACCTCTCTTTTTCCCTGGCCAAGACTTGCATGCCTCAGCATCGCTTTGGTTGCCCTTGCATTGGGCGTTGGGCATGGCTTCTTACGCCTTGTTTGCCGCAGCGGTGGTGCATGCGGGTCTGATGAACCGTGCCGAGCGGCAAATACGCTTGGCCGAAGCCGACCCCTCAGGGCTACCCTTGCTCA
Organism: Comamonadaceae bacterium; assembly: GCA_947455935.1. GTDB lineage: Bacteria > Pseudomonadota > Gammaproteobacteria > Burkholderiales > Burkholderiaceae_C > Limnohabitans. The sequence continues at coordinate 12,575 of CANGPV010000007.1, read as the reverse complement.
CGCTGGAGCGACTCACATTTCGCTTTGTGCATATCGGTTTTTTCTTGCTGACAGCCACTTTATTTGCAGGACTTTTATTTGGTGAACGTTTGTACGGCCCAGACCAAGCACTTCGCTGGGACCACAAAACAGTGTTATCCATCATGGCTTGGTTGGCTTATGCCTTGCTGATATGGGGGCGTCAGTCTCGTGGCTGGCGTGGTCCCTTGGCTATTCGTTTGCTGTATGCGGGTTCAGCCCTTTTGCTGCTGGCCTATGTAGGATCTCGCTTTGTGTTGGAAGTGCTGTTGCACCGAAGCTTATGAAATACCTTATTTTGTTGGGCGTTATCAGCGCGGTGCTGTGGTGGCTGAAAACCCAGCGCAACAGCAACAACTCAGCTCAAGACGCTAGCCCTCAACCGCAAAACATGGTGCGATGTAGCTATTGCGATCTGCATTTGCCTCAGGGCGACGCCCTGCAAGGTTCTCAAGGGTTTTACTGCAGCTCAGCACACCGCTCAGCCAAGGAAGGTTAAAGACCGATGTCAGCTGTTTGGTCCGAAGGTTGGTACCGGTATGCACACCACATACCCTCACCCAACTTCGAGCCACGACCATCCACAGCATCTGTGGACCTTGTGGTTCTTCACTCCATCAGCTTACCTCCCGGTGAATTTGGCGGCGACGCCATAGAAAACTTCTTCACCAACTCGCTTGATCACGACAGCCACCCCTATTTTGATCACTTGCGTGGCGTCAAAGTATCCGCACATTTTTTGATTCGTCGTGGTGGCGAATTGATTCAATTTGTAAGTTGTGACCAGCGCGCTTGGCACGCAGGTGTGTCAACCCACCGCGCACGCAGCAACTGCAATGATTTTTCCATTGGTATTGAACTCGAAGGCTTGGAAGGCGATACCTTCACTGCATACCAATACGAAAGTTTGATTTCTCTTGTGCCGTTGGTCATGGCGCAGTACCCGATATCAGCCCTTGCAGGGCATGAACACATCGCCCCCAAGCGAAAAAAAGACCCCGGCGATGGATTTGTATGGCGGTATTTGCAACAAGGTTTGGGGTTGAAAGCTACGTACTTTCCCGAAGAGCTTGATTTAAATTAATTTATTCTCAATTTTTTCACAAACACTACACGTAGTGTGTTGAAAAGAGTTTCTACCCCATATATAGTGTGGGGTAGTCACATTTTCTTTTTGTTGGCACCTTGAAACCAGCAAACACCCACACGTTAACCAAAGCATTCAGTACAACAGGAATACAACCAAGATGCAAATTGCTTCCTCCTCTGCCGTCAGTTCCAGCTACGTCAACCCCGCAGACCTGACTGACGCCAGCAAGACCTCTTCGCTTCAATCCAGTCTTAGTAACTACCAAATCATCCGACGCAACGGCGCTGTGGTGCCTTTCGAGCCCGCCAAGATTGCAGTGGCCATGATGAAAGCTTTTTTGGCTGTTCATGGCACACAAGGTGCGGCATCTGCCAGTGTCCGTGAAACTGTCGATCAACTCACCCAGGCTGTGGTTCGAGCCCTCATGCGCTCACGCCCAGGTGGCGGCACATTCCATATTGAAGATGTGCAAGATCAGGTTGAGCTCGGCCTCATGCGGGGCAGCCACCACGAAGTTGCCCGCGCTTATGTGCTTTACCGTGAACGAAGAACCCAAGAACGTGCAGCCCACAAAGAGCAAGCGCACCCCGCTGAGCCCGTTCTTCATGTCATTGACGGCGGCAAGCGCATGGTGCTCGACACCGCCAGATTACGTCATTTGGTCGAAGCTGCTTGCGCAGGTCTGAACGCAGACATTCAAGCCGCACCTATCCTGAATGAAACCATGCGCAACCTCTACGATGGCATTCCCATGGAGGAGGTTCACAAAGCGTCTGTTTTGGCTGCACGAACACTGATTGAAAAAGAACCCGACTACACCTACGCCACCGCGCGTTTGTTGATGTACTCGATTGCCAAGGAAGTGTGGGGCAAAGAAGTCACCCAAGCCGAGATGGCTCAAAACTATGCCGACAACTTTGCAGCTTGTATCAAAAAAGGGGTGGACAACGACCTTTTAGATGCTCGCTTATTGCAATTTGACTTACCCCGCTTGGCCAAGGCGCTCAAAGCTGAGCGCGATCTGCAGTTTGACTACCTCGGCCTGCAAACTTTGTATGACCGCTACTTCTTGCACGTACGCAAGCAGCGCATTGAACTGCCCCAATCTTTTTTCATGCGCGTGGCCATGGGTTTGTCGCTGGGCGAAGTTAACCGCGAAGAACGCGCCATTGAGTTCTATGAAGTGCTGTCGTCTTTTGACTTCATGTCCAGTACTCCCACGCTGTTCAACAGTGGCACATTGCGCCCCCAACTGTCTAGCTGCTACCTGACCACCGTGCCTGACGACTTGGACGGTATTTACGAGTCAATCAAAGAAAACGCCTTGCTCTCCAAATTTGCAGGCGGATTGGGCAATGACTGGTCACGTGTGCGCGCCTTGGGTTCACACATCAAAGGTACCAACGGCGAGTCGCAAGGGGTGGTGCCCTTCCTCAAGGTGGTTAACGACACGGCAGTGGCAGTCAATCAAGGCGGCAAGCGCAAAGGCGCTGTCTGCACTTATTTGGAAACTTGGCACTTGGATATTGAAGAGTTTTTGGAGTTGCGCAAAAACACTGGCGACGACCGCCGCCGCACCCACGATATGAACACGGCCAATTGGATTCCTGACCTGTTCATGCGCCGTGTCATGGAAAAAGGCGAGTGGACCTTGTTCTCGCCATCCACCACCCCCGATCTGCACGATAAATTTGGTAGCGAGTTCGAAAAGGCCTATACCAACTACGAAACCCAAGCCAAACAAGGTCTGATACAGCCCACCAAAACTGTGCAAGCTGCCGATTTGTGGCGCAAGATGTTGACCATGCTGTTTGAAACTGGCCATCCCTGGATCACCTTCAAAGACGCTTGCAATGTGCGTTCGCCTCAGCAACATGTCGGCGTGGTTCACTCCTCCAATCTGTGCACTGAGATCACCCTCAACACCAGCGATACCGAAACCGCGGTGTGCAATTTGGGCTCAGTCAACCTCATCCGCCACTTGAAACAAGGCCCCATGGGCCCCGAACTCGATCACGACAAACTCAAACGCACGGTCAACACCGCCATGCGTATGCTCGACAACGTGATTGATATCAATTACTACGCTGTCAAAAAGGCGCGTGATTCCAACTTCAAACACCGCCCTGTCGGCATGGGCATCATGGCCTTTCAAGACAGCTTGTATGAAATGCGTGTGCCTTACGCCTCTCAAGCTGCTGTCGAATTCGCCGATCGCTCCATGGAAGCCGTTTGTTATTACGCCTACTGGGCGTCTACCGAATTGGCCAAGGAACGTGGCCGTTATTCCACTTACCAAGGTTCGCTGTGGGACCAAGGCGTTTTGCCACTGGACACCCTTGATCTGTTGGAAAAAGCTCGCGGTGGTTTCATTGAAGCCGATCGCAGTACCACGCTCAACTGGGAAGCTTTGCGCCAAAAAATCAAAACTGACGGCATGCGCAACTCCAACTGCGTAGCCATTGCGCCCACGGCAACCATTTCCAATATCGTGGGCGTCGATGCTTCCATCGAACCCTGCTTTGGCAATTTATCGGTCAAGTCCAATTTGTCTGGCGAGTTCACCATCATCAACAGTTACTTGGTCAAGGATCTCAAACGCCTTGGCTTGTGGGACGACGTGATGGTCATGGACCTCAAACACTTTGACGGTTCATTGCGCCCCATTGACCGTGTACCACAAGACCTCAAAGACCTGTACGCCACTGCTTTTGAAGTGGAAACCAAATGGTTGGTCGAAGCGGCTGCGCGTCGCCAAAAATGGATTGATCAAGCCCAGTCGCTCAATATTTACATGGCAGGCGCTTCTGGCAAAAAGCTCGACGAAACTTATAAACTTGCTTGGTTGCGTGGCCTCAAGACCACCTACTATTTGCGCACCACCAGCGCCACCCAAGTGGAAAAATCCACTGTTCAATCTGGCTCGCACAACGCAGTGTCTTCTGGTGGTGGATCGAGCGGTCTGAGCGCCATGGAAATTGCTGCCGCCAGTGCGCGTGCACAAATGCAATCGCAAGCACCTGCCACCGACATCAAGGTATGCGGTATTGACGACCCAACATGCGAGGCCTGTCAGTAAAGCGGATCATGGATGTGCCAATCGCCCTGGCGATCACCAGTACGACGCAAATCAGCAACAAAGCTCGGGGGAATGAGAATGAACACTGTGAATTTCTCATTCCTCCATTGATAATCAGAATGATGGAAACTCTACTATGTTGACTTGGGAAGAAGAAGCGCCACCACTATCCCCCGTTCCTTTGCAAGGGAATGTTTCGCCGCCACCCATGGCTGCGACACTCGCACCCGCTACCCGTGTCCTTGATGACGGCGCTGTGGTTGCCAATACACCTGTTGCTCCACCTGCTGTGTCTGCGCAAGCTGCTGACAACCGCCGCGTTAATGCAGCTGACAAACGCATCATCAACGGCCAAACCGACGTCAACCAGTTAGTACCATTCAAATACAAATGGGCTTGGGAAAAATATTTGGCCACTTGCGCTAACCACTGGATGCCTCAAGAGGTCAACATGACCCGTGACATCGCTTTGTGGAAAGACCCCAATGGTTTGACCGAAGACGAGCGCCGCATTATTAAGCGTAATTTGGGGTTTTTCGTTACAGCCGACTCATTGGCCGCTAACAATATTGTGCTGGGTACTTATCGTCACATCACAGCGCCTGAATGCCGTCAATTTTTGTTGCGTCAAGCGTTTGAAGAAGCAATTCACACCCACGCTTACCAATACATTGTCGAATCCTTGGGTTTGGATGAAAGCGAAATCTTCAATGCGTACCATGAGGTTTCCTCCATCCGCAATAAAGACGAGTTCTTGATTCCGTTCATTGGCGCGATCATGGACCCCAATTTCCACACCGGTACTCCCGAAACCGACCAAACCTTGCTCAAATCACTCATTGTGTTTGCATGTTTGATGGAAGGCCTGTTCTTTTACGTAGGCTTTACCCAAATTTTGGCCTTGGGACGTCAAAACAAAATGACGGGTGCGGCTGAACAGTACCAATACATACTGCGCGACGAGTCCATGCACTGCAATTTCGGTATTGACTTGATTAATCAAATCAAACTCGAAAATCCACACCTGTGGACCAGCGAGTTCAAAGCCGAGATCATTGATTTATTCCATCAAGCTGTGGAGTTGGAATACCGCTACGCCGAAGACACCATGCCCCGCGGTGTGTTGGGTATGAATGCTTCCATGTTCAAAGGCTATTTGCGTTATATCGCCAACCGCCGTGCCACCCAAATCGGTCTTGACACCTTGTTCCCCAATGAAGAAAACCCCTTCCCTTGGATGAGCGAAATGATCGACCTGAAAAAAGAACGTAACTTTTTTGAAACACGCGTGATTGAATACCAAACTGGCGGTGCGCTGTCTTGGGATTGAAGAACGCCATGTTTTCTGTTCATCCATTGACTGTCATGAGTCAGCACTGCAATGGAAGAACAAACCCTGTTCATGGAGTTGGACCCGGGTCCAGTTCCATGAATCTCTTGGCTTTGAACAAGGGCCAAGTGTTTTGAACCAACGATCTGAAAACCTGATCTAGGAGTATCTAATGGCAACTGCAAAAAAATCCGCTGCAAAAAAACCAGCAGCAAAACAGCCAGCAGCTAACAAAGCTGCGGCAAAGAAACCAGCCGCTAAAAAAGCGGTTGCTAAGAAGCCCGTAGCGAAGAAAAAACCTGTCGCTAAAAAAGCACCTGCTAAAAAACCAGCAGCCAAGAAAAAACCCGTAGCGAAAAAAGCACCGGCCAAAAAGCCAGCAGCTAAAAAGCCAGCGGTTAAGAAAAAACCTGTAGCGAAAAAAGCACCTGCTAAAAAACCAGCAGCTAAGAAAAAACCCGTAGCGAAAAAAGCACCTGCTAAAAAACCAGCAGCTAAAAAGCCAGCGGTTAAGAAAAAACCAGCCGCTAAAAAAGCACCTGCTAAAAAAGCACCTGCTAAAAAAGTTGCAGCTAAACCAGCAGTGAAAAAACCAGCAGCTAAAAAGCCGGTTGCCCATGCGGCCAAGCCTGCGTCGTCACATGCAGCAACGCACCACGTGGCACAAACTACGCTGAATCCGCAAGCTGCTTGGCCCTTTCCTACGGCCACCAAGCCCTGACCGAAATTATATTTTCAGTCTTCGATGAACCCGGTGCATGCACCGGGTTTTTTTATGTCAATTGATAGTTTTGAGGCCCACGGCTGGCAATTTTGATCGAACCAATGCGGTTACCCAACTCGGCGCATTTGACCAAGTCCCAACCTTGCTCCAAGCCAAAAAGCATGGCACCACGCCAAGCGTCACCACACCCTGTGGGATCAACCACTGCTTGTGCTTTAACTGGGTCAACCAAGCGTTTGTGTCCTTGTTCCCATACCTCGCAACCCTGAGCGCCCAAAGTCACCACCAAGCCTTTGACATGCGAGGAAATTTCCGCTGAACTCCAACCCGTTCGATCGCTCAACATTTTTCCTTCGTAATCGTTGACCGTCACCCACGTTGCCAATTCAATGAAGTGGCGCAGTTCTTGGCCATTAAACATAGGCAAGCCTTGGCCTGGGTCAAACACGAAGGGGATGCCCGCATCCGCCATCTGTTGTGCATGCGAGAGCATGGCATCTCGTCCATCAGGAGAGATGATGCCCAAACGAATATCAGGATGCTTATGCACCAGCGACGCATGCGCCTGCATCATGGCGCCAGGATGGAAGGCGGTGATTTGGTTGTTATCGCTGTCGGTCATGATCATGGCCTGAGCTGTGTAGGTGTCTTCAATGGTTTTGACAAAGGTGGTGGCAATACCTAAATCGTTTAAGCGCTGCAGATAACTGGCTCCGTCATTGCCCAAGGTCGCCATAGGCAATGGTTCGGCACCCAACAGTTTCATGCTGTATGCGATATTGCCGGCACAACCACCAAAGTCGCGTTGCAAGCGTGGAACTAAAAACGACACATTCAGAATATGCAGTTGCTCAGGAAGAATTTGTTCTTTAAAACGACCCTCAAAATGCATGATGGTGTCAAAAGCCAAAGAACCACAAATCAGTACAGCCATGAAAAATCCTAAGTTTGTTAAGGGTAAAAAAGTAAAGCGCGGTAGCCGTTGATTTTGCCAGCCCAAGGTTCGTCGACCGCAAACACCATCTCCACGGTTTGGGTGCGCATGGGTTTAAGCGCGTCCAATAAACCTATCTCTTGGGGTGCCCATACTTTGCGAATCACGTCCCCCTGCTCCTCGTTGGTGAGGGTTAACTCCAGCGCAGGAGCAGCTAAAAAATAAGCGGCTTGATTTTTAACCGTCAACGTAAATGAAAACTGTGAGCCATCTACCTGTTTGAAGTGTGAGCTGTCAATGGCGACTTTATCGGTCTCTTTGGGCCAAGCAATGCTGCAACCCAAGATTTGACAAACTCGATTGAAAAGGGGCGATACGCCCACGTTCATAGCGACCAATTTATCGCGCTGAAACATCAGAACTTGCCCCATCAAACACAATGCCGCAAAAAAACTCAGGGTCAATACAAAAACAGAACTGGGCTTACCCGCTGGCTGCCAAGGCGGTGAAGACAAAGGAAGCGACGGCGTCATAGTTGGCGCAACCGCGGGTGAAGGACTAGGGACGGCATGTGCAACGGGTTCTGTATCGCTGTCAGTGGGATCGATTTCAAACAAATGTTGATCGACCTCAAACACATGGGCGCATCGGCCGCAACGCACCCAAGCATCTGCTGCGCTGTAATGCTCAGCTTGAATTGCAAACGCAGTCTTGCATTGAGGACAAAGGGTCACTATCGACATAGACGTCGATTTTAGGCCGCCATCAACACCCAGCCATCTTGTGTATCAGCGACATGGAGTTGAATGTAGGGGGCATAGGCTTTCTGAATTTCTTCTGTCTGCCGGCTCAAAATACCTGCTAATACCAAGTGACCGCCTTGTTCAATATGGCCACACAGCAAAGGTGCCAGCACTTTCAAAGGTGCAGCCAAAATATTGGCGACCACCAAGCCATAAATGCCATTTGCCTTGTCAGGCAGGCCTGTGTTTATCTGCACCTGATTGGCCACAGCGTTGGCGTGTGCTGCGCTCACGGCATCAACGTCAATATCTACAGCATCGACTTGACCAGCACCGCACATGGCGGCTCCTATGGCCAAAATCCCTGAACCACAACCGTAATCCAATACGCGAGATCCCTTAACCAGATGCTGGGCAATCCAGCGCAAACACATGCGCGTGGTGGGATGGGTGCCAGTACCAAAAGCCAAACCCGGGTCAAGGCGTATGACTTGCCGAGCATGTGCGGGCGCTTCATGCCACGAAGGCACCACCCATAAATCAGAGGTGATTTCCACCGGCTCAAACTGCGATTGCGTTAAACGAACCCAGTCTTGGGCGGGTACCTCAGAGATACGAACCACACTAGCATTAGCGAAAAAATCTTGCAGTTTGAGTATGGTTGCCGCGTGTTCTGCCACAGCTTGCTCTGCAAACAGCGCAACCATGTGCGAATGTTGCCACCCGGGTGCTGGTGCAGGCATATTGGGTTCACCAAACAAAGCTTGTTCTTGATCGGTGTGGGCATCGGCATCTTCCACCGATACGCTCAAAGCGTCCAAGGCCATTAAAGCGTCGCTCAGGGTCTCGACTTGGTCTTGGCCACACAGCAAAAGCAACTCAACCATTAAGTGGCCGCCGCCCTCACCGCCAACCACTCTTCCAAGTAATGGATATTGGTGCTGCCTGCGATGAACCCAGGATCCACCATGAGCTCACGGTGCAATGCCACATTGGTTTGAATACCTTCCACCACTGTTTCACCCAAAGCTGTTCGCATACGCGCTAAAGCGTGCTCGCGGTTATCACCGTGGACGATGATTTTGCCAATCATGGAGTCGTAATAAGGGGGCACAAAGTAGTTGGTGTAAATGTGCGAGTCCACCCTGACGCCTGGGCCACCTGGTGGATGCCACATGGTGATGCGCCCTGGCGAAGGCGTGAACTTGAAAGGGTCTTCGGCATTGACACGGCACTCAATGGCGTGACCTTTGATCTCCACTTGGCGTTGGCTAAAGGGCAGTTTTTGCCCTGAGGCAGTCATGATTTGGGTTTTGACAATGTCAATGCCTGTGATGAACTCGGTTACCGGATGCTCGACCTGCACCCGGGTGTTCATTTCAATGAAATAAAACTCGCCGTTTTCATACAAAAACTCAAACGTACCTGCACCTCGGTAACCCATTTTTTTGCATGCCGCCACGCAACGCTCGCCAATGCGATCTATCAGTTTGCGGGCAATGCCAGGGGCAGGCGCTTCTTCAATGACCTTTTGATGACGTCGTTGCATGGAGCAATCGCGCTCGCCCAAGTACACCGCGTTGCGAAAGTTGTCCGCCAAGATTTGAATTTCGATGTGCCTAGGGTTTTGCAAATATTTTTCAAGGTAGACCGCAGGATTGCCAAAAGCAGCCCCCGCCTCGGCCTTGGTGGTTTGCACAGCATGAATGAGTGCAGCCTCGTTATGAACCACCCGCATACCCCGCCCGCCACCGCCACCAGCGGCTTTGACGATGACAGGGTAGCCAATGGCTTTGGCGATGCGCCTAATTTGCGCCGGGTCATCCGGCAACTCACCTTCGGAGCCTGGCACACAGGGCACACCGGCTTTGATCATGGCCTGCTTGGCGGATACCTTGTCGCCCATCATTCGAATGGACTCTGGGGTGGGTCCAATAAAGGTGAAGCCACTTTTTTCTACCCGTTCAGCAAAGTCGGCGTTCTCACTCAAAAAACCATAGCCGGGGTGAATGGCTTCGGCGTCGGTCACTTCGGCTGCCGAAATAATGGCCGGCATGTTCAGGTAGCTGAGGGTGGATGATGCGGGCCCAATGCACACCGCCTCTTCGGCCAACTTCACATATTTGGCTTCACGATCTGCCTCGGAATACACCACCACGGCTTCTACGCCAAGCTCTCGGCAAGCACGCTGAATTCGCAGCGCAATTTCGCCACGGTTGGCAATCAAGATTTTTTTAAACATGCGCAGGCGTCACTCGATATGGAACAAAGGCTGTCCGTATTCCACCGCTTGGCCGTTGTTGACCAAGATGCGCGTGATGGTGCCACTTTTGTCTGCCTCGATTTCATTCAAAATCTTCATGGCTTCAATGATGCACACCGTCTCGCCCTCTTTCACCACGCTGCCCACTTGCACAAAGGGTTTGGCTTCAGGGCTGGAAGAGCTATAAAAGGTGCCCACCATGGGAGACTTGACCACATGACCCGCGGCGGCGGCCTGTTCGGCATCGGTCAAAACTGCAGGTGCAGGCGCTGACACAGGGGCGCCAGCCACGGGAGGGGCTGCTGCCACGGGAGCAGCCATAGGCGCTGCCACCATCACCGGTCCACCCACAGGACCTTTGACAATACGAACCTTGCCCTCGGCTTCGGTGATCTCTAATTCGGACACATTGGAGTCGGAAACCAAGTCAATTAATGTTTTAAGTTTTCTTAAGTCCATGGATTTGGCAGTCTTCTGTAGTTAACAGTGTTTAAAGTTTTGCCATTGTAAGGATAACGGCAAAGTCAATATGCGCCTTAATTTACACCCATTGACGCATTTCTTGACTAGATAGTTTTCCTAATTTTTGCACCACCACCTCAGTTTTTGCATTCAAAACCAGTGTAAAGGGTAAAGCACCTTCAGGGTTGCCCAATTTTTTCACCAATTCGGTGCCACCCATACCCGCAAAACCAATGGCGTAGTCAACAGGATTTTGCTTTAAAAAGCGTTTGACGGCGCTAGGCTGATCAATCGCTAATCCAACAACTTGCCAACTTTTAGACGTATTTTCCTGAAAGAATGCGTTTAATAAAGGCATTTCTTCAACGCAGGGGGTACACCAAGTAGCCCAAAAATTCAGCACCAAAGGCTTGCCTTTTAAATCAGCTAAGCGCAGCACTTGTCCATCGGGTTGATCGAACTCAGCAGCCCACAAAGCTTGGGTCGCTTCTTCGCTCAGCAGGCGGGGACGCAAACGCCCCCAGTTGTAAGCGGCACCTGCCACGGCAGCCATGACTGCCGTACCCAAAAGCATGCGGCGGGAGGCTCGCTTAGGGATGTCAGAGTTGCTTTGTTCCATCGGGAGAGTCTACCAACCGGCGAACAGCCTCGGTATCCCCCCGCCAGGCTCGGCCTTTGGCATCGGGTTGCAGTGCGCCGCGCAGATCGTCGTAGTCATAAACCATGAAATGCACACCTATTTCTTCATTCAAGACAGGGCAACGACTGCGAACACTTAAAGCGTCAACTGTTTCACCTTTGAAACCGCTGACGGCATGCACCTCGTAACGCACGCCTTGGTTGATGAAGTGCAGCTCGGCAGACTTGGCGTCATCGCAAAACAGCTGGATATAAATATCGGACAGACGGGTGGCTGTACCGCGCCAGACAGCACCGCTCAGGTGAGGACGAAACTCAGCAACACGCTGCATCCACACGATGGCCAAGGAACGCAAAGCCGTTAATTCCAACGGCTGGGTGTCAGCACAAAAAATACTTACATACTCATATACAGCCTCTTCGATCAACTCATTGCTGGGCAAAGCGCTGCGGGCATTCAAACCCAGTTCGCGGACCGCACGACGTTTGGCAGGACCGTATTCCAAGCCCTCTTCCACAATGAAGCGGGCCGCAACCGCAGCAATTTCTTCTTGAGCATTCGTAGACATGACCAAGCATTGTGCCGCACACTTTTACAATGCCCCTATGCACATTCATATATTAGGTGTCTGCGGCACCTTCATGGGCGGTTTGGCCGCCTTGGCCCGCGAAGCCGGCCACCGCGTCACCGGCTGCGACAGCGGCGTCTACCCGCCCATGAGCGACCAGCTTCGCGCTTTGGGCATCGAGCTGATCGAGGGCTACAGCGCCGACCAACTGGCCTTGAAGCCCGATATGTTTGTGGTGGGCAATGTGGTTTCTCGCGCCCGCTTGACCGACGGCACGCCGCGCTACCCGCTGATGGAAGCGATTTTGGAAGCTGGTCTGCCCTACACCAGTGGGCCGCAGTGGCTGAGCGACCACGTGCTGCATGCCCCAGGACTCAGTCGCCACGTGCTGGCCATCGCCGGCACCCACGGCAAAACCACCACCACTGCCATGCTGAGCTGGGTGCTAGAGCAGGCTGGCCTGACACCCGGTTTTTTGATTGGCGGCGTGCCTTTGAACTTTGGCGTGTCGGCCCGCTTGGGAAGTTTGGCTACGGGCCAAAGCCGCCCCCTGTTTGTGATCGAGGCCGACGAGTACGACACCGCGTTTTTCGACAAGCGCAGCAAGTTTGTGCATTACCGCCCGCGCACCGCGGTGCTCAATAACCTCGAGTTTGACCACGCTGACATCTTCCCCGACCTGGCCGCCATTGAGCGCCAATTCCACCACCTGGTGCGCACGGTG